>CADANR010000144.1 GCA_902789265.1 uncultured Lachnospiraceae bacterium
AAGGCATTAAAGGATCAAAGAAGTTTAAATAACAGCAGAATGGATACCGTTAAAATTGATGCCGAGGTGAAAAAACTCGAAAACAAACTGGCGAATGCAATTGATAAGAGATTAATCATTTTAAACAATGAATATGCGCTCGGAAAAGTCACACCGTCCTATCTGAAAACAAGACATCAGCAGTTAAAGGCCCTGAAGCAGAATCCTGCGAATACGGATTATTTAAAAATTCCGGAATTTGTTTCAAAGAAAGCCGAGGAAACTGCAGCCGATGCAACGATTATCAGAAAAAACGTGACCGGCAAATTGTTCTCCGGACATGTGAAGAATCTTGAAACTTTCAAAGAGTGGAAGATGCATGAGGAAGCTCCCGAGTGGGATTATATGGGTAATGAAAAGCCACGTATCGAGTACGAGAATCAGTTAAGCGCGGAAGCGTGGCAGAAAGAATATGAAAAAGAAATCATAAAAACCGCTCAGATTACAATGCCGGCCGGAACAACGAAGACTGCCGTAATTGCAAGAAATGTGCAGAAGCGTAATGAAGAATTCGAAAAATCCATACTGAATGAAAAAACAATTCTGGCAAGCCGGGTAGCAGACAGAGGAAATGTGCCAACAGTTACCATGGAAGATGCCGCTCAGACATTGGCTTACAGAAAAACGGAAATGCGGAATAAGTTCGATGGCGGACAGGCAGCAACCCAGTTTATCCCGATGGAAAACGAGCATCAGCTGCCGGAAAATATTAATATGAACCAGCTGGATCATGCAGACGGTGAGTTATTTACCGTAAATGATCCGATGAGTGAAAGATTCTATCATGATGTTGCAGAAATCATCGCGCTCGGAATCGCGGAAAACCGCGGCGGAAAACTTCCGGAGGGAAATCTTGAAGTGTTTGCATCCCAAATCATGAGAGATCTGTCATTCAGAAAGATTATGTTGCCGCTGTCGGATAAACTTGCGGAAGAGTTAAATATGGACTATCAGTTTCTTATGTAAAGCAGAAAGAAGCCATAAAAACGAATGATATGGCAGCGGACGGAATCTTTATGATGCAGGATGCCGTAAATGTTGCAGAGGCAGAGAGGCATGCAGCCGTGAATCCGAACCCGTACGTTGTTCCGCAAAATCAGGTTGGCGTACAGCAGAATCAGGTTGGCGGGCAGCAGCCGCAGCAAGGCGGACAAAACGCACCGCAGCAGGGTGGAATGGGACCTATGTAAAACCTGTAAAAGAAAGGTAAATTTAAAAGAGGTTGTCTTACGGACAACCTCTTGTTTCATTATGAGACGATACCCCCCGTCCCCATGTATCATTTTTTTGAGACGATATCCCCGTCCCCATGTATCATTCTTGTGCAGCAGCCTGGTTTTTTGCGAACTGTGCACGCTTTCTTAAAGTCGGATCCAGAATTTTCTTACGCATTCTTAAATGCGTCGGAGTAACTTCCAAAAGCTCATCCGTATCAATAAAATCAATTGCCTGCTCCAAGCTTAAAATCTTCGGCGGTACGAGGCGGAGTGCTTCGTCGGCGGAAGAGGAGCGGGTATTGGTTAAATGCTTTGTTTTGCATACGTTTAATTCGATATCGTCCGTCTTCGGATTCTGGCCGATAATCATTCCGGGATAAACCGTTTCGCCCGGTCCGATGAAGAGCGTTCCGCGTTCCTGTGCATTGAATAAGCCGTAGGTTACGCTTTCGCCGCCTTCGAAGGCGATTAAGGAACCCTGCTTACGATACTGGATCTCTCCGCGGAAAGGTCCGTATCCGTCAAAGAGAGTATTCAAAACACCGTTTCCTTTGGTGTCGGTCATGAAATCCCCACGGTAGCCGATGAGACCTCTGGAAGGGATTAAGAATTCCAGTCTGGTATATCCGTCGGAACCCGGAGTCATATTGATGAGTTCGCCCTTTCTCTGGCTTAATTTCTCAATAACGCTTCCGCTGCAGTCCTCGGGAACATCGATATAAGCTTTTTCCATGGGCTCTAAAAGTTTTCCGTTTTCGTCTTTCTTATAAAGAACCTCAGCCTTGCTTACCGCAAACTCATAACCTTCACGGCGCATATTTTCAATGAGTACGGAGAGATGTAATTCACCTCTTCCGGATACCTTGAAGCTGTCGGTACTTTCGGTTTCTTCCACGCGGAGGGAAACGTCTGTATTTAATTCCTTAAACAGTCTGTCACGAAGATGACGGCTGGTGACGAATTTTCCTTCTTTTCCTGCGAGAGGAGAGTCATTTACCAGAAAATGCATGGCAATGGTCGGCTCGGAAATTTTCTGGAACGGAATCGGTTTGGGATTATCCACGGAGCAGAGGGTATCGCCGATGTGAATGTCTGCAATACCGGAGATTGCTACGATGGAGCCGATGCCGGCTTCCTTTACTTCCACTTTGTTCAGTCCGTCGAATTCATATAATTTGCTGACTTTCACTTTTTTCTGTTTGTCGGGCTCGTGGTGGTTTACGATGATGACATCCTGGTTTACTTTGATGATGCCGTTGTCCACCTTGCCGACACCGATTCGACCGACATATTCGTTATAATCGATGGTGCTGATTAACACCTGTGTTCCGGCTTCGGGATCACCTTCGGGAGCCGGGATGTAGTCAAGAATCGTATCGAATAAAGGCTGCATGTCCGTGCCTTCCGTATTCGGATCAAGGCTTGCATTTCCGGTCTTTGCGGAGGCATAGACGAAGGGGCAGTCAAGCTGTTCATCGTCAGCACCTAAATCCAGGAGAAGTTCCAATACTTCATCCACAACTTCTTCCGGTCTTGCTTCGGGACGGTCAATCTTGTTAATGCAGCAGATGACGGGAAGCTTTAATGCCATTGCTTTACTTAAAACAAAACGTGTCTGCGGCATGGGACCTTCGAATGCATCCACAACAAGGACAACGCCGTTTACCATTTTTAAAACACGTTCTACTTCGCCGCCGAAGTCAGCATGGCCCGGGGTATCGATAATATTAATTTTGGTATTCTTATAGGTAACGGCCGTATTCTTTGAAAGAATGGTGATGCCGCGTTCCCTTTCAATATCATTTGAGTCCATGACGCGCTCCGCAACTTCCTGATTCTCACGGAATACGCCGCTTTGTTTTAAAAGTTCATCGACAAGTGTTGTTTTGCCGTGATCGACATGTGCGATAATCGCAATGTTTCTTACATCTTCTCTTTTCTGGTTCATAGTAATTCTCCTGAGTTCATCCAACAAAAACAATTAACCCATATACATAAGTAGTCTTTTTCTTCAAACTTTTAGAGTATATCACTTAAATTCATTGAGTGCAACGATATTTGTGTGGTATAATATGATGCTGGGGTCAAAAGGTCAAAAGTCGGTCATGCCTGCATGAAAACGACTTTGACCCTGGGGCCGTAAGCATTAAGATTTTATTACTTTTATTAGCGGGGAACATTTTCATGGATAATAAGAAAAACAGAGAGTTAATCGGTATCGTCTGCATTATTCTGGGCGGATTGTTTATTCTTGCCGGTTTGGTATTCTTTGTAGTCAATAACAGGAACAATCTTTACGGAAAGAAAGTTTCCGCAACGGTCATGTCCAGTGTTGAGGTCAATACCTCCGACAACAAGAAGATGACGCTGTTAAATGTTATGTACCGTGTCGGAAATGAAAATGTGACCACAACCTATAATTATCCCGGAGAGCTGAAGGAAGGAGAGGTATTCTTAGAGCTTTACTATGATGCCAGAAATCCGAAGAGAGTTATCGAAGCGGGCTGGACCTTTGAAGCACTTTTTCTTGCTTTACTCGGTGCGGTAATTTTCATGCTCGGTCTTTATTATAAGGGCGTTACGGACTTCGGAATCGTGGAGATGAAGAAACCTGATGAGAGTGCACCTGAGCGTGTGAAGAAAACATACGAAACAAGACAGCGAATCGGTAATGGCCTGTTCCCGTCCATCGGCGGGTTAGTCTTTATTGCATTCGGTGTGGTAATGGTCCTTACAAGACATAACCACTGGATGTGGATTTTTGTAGGCGTCGGAGTCCTTATAGTCATCTATTTCAGTCTGGACATGGTGCCTGCGATTTTTGAATTAAGACAGTTAAAGCTTGCCAAGAAATTCAAGGGGCAGGTTGTGGATACGGATAATTTAGACACGGATTCCGGAGAGAAAGACGGGAAAGAGAAAGTAAAAGAGAAGGCAAAATCGAAAGATAAATTGAAGGACAAAGAGAAATCCGAAGACAAAGAAAAGTCCGAAGATAAAGAGAAATCCGAAGAAGAGGAGTAGTGCATTTTAGTTATGAATAATACGGATATTCTGGAATTAAAGAAAAGATATAAAAAGGACAATTCCATCACCAGAATTCAGGGTTGTTACGTTCTGGGCATGGAGAAAAAAATACAGACCACCATTGACAGCTGGTTCAGCGATTTAGATGAATCCGAGCAGTTTAAATATTTAGAACTTGTGAAAAAGGGCTTTTCCGGAGTACTCGGAAAAAACCTTCAGACACTGGAGTTTAGCAGGGAGCCGGGAGAAGAGAATTCACCGAAAATGATGTCCCTTCTGGCGCTTCGCAATTCCGAATTAAAGGATCAGAATATTCTTGATGCATTCTATCAAAGCATCATTGAGAAATATGTTTCCTTAACGAATTATCTGATTCTGATTATCCATGATGTATATGATGTTCCGGCCATCGGAACGGACCATATGGCGCAGGGAGAATCGGAAGAGCAGTATTCGTATATTTACTGCTTAATCTGTCCGGTTAATCTCTGCAAGCCCGGTCTTTCCTATCACGAGGATACCAACGTGATTGCAAAAAGGGAAAGGGACTGGGTTGTGGATATGCCCGAAGTCGGTTTTCTGTATCCGGCTTTCAACGAAAGAAGTGCGGATGTGAATGCATTAATGTATTATTGCAAGGATCCGAAATCAAATCATCCGGAAATTATCGAAGAGATCCTGGGCTGTATTGACGTGCCGTCCATTGATGACGAAAAAGAAGTGTTCCATCAGATTGTGGAGGATGTCATCAACGAAACGAAGGAGTATGATACCTTCGAAATCGTAAAATCATTAAATGACGGTCTGACGGAACTTGCCAACAATACGGTTTCCAAAGAGAATTTAACGATAGATAAACAGGGCATGCGTGATCTTATGCAGGAAGCCGGCATTAAGGAAGAACACCTTGCCGTATTCGAGGAACGCTTTGACAAAGAGGCCGGAGAGGATGCAACCTTTAAGGTGGACAGCTTAAGGGAAAAGAAAAATATGACCATGAAGTCCGACGATGTCAAAATCATGGTGAAGCCGGAAAGTGCCGATCTGGTTGAAATCCGTGTCATTGACGGAAGAAAATGCATCGTCATTCCGATGAATTCGGATATGGAAATCAACGGAATCATGAAACGGATCGTGGAAGAACTGAAGGA
>CADANR010000145.1:0-4453 GCA_902789265.1 uncultured Lachnospiraceae bacterium
CTATGCAGAAAATAAGAAAGGAACCATGACCGATATTACGAAGCTTCTTTCTGACGAAGGCATCAATATCTGGGGTTCCGTAACCAATGACAGTGCCGAATTCGGAATCATCCGAATGATTGTATCCGATCCGGAGCTGGCAAAAGAAAAACTTGAGAATGCCGGATATTTTTGCAGACTCTGCAACGTTATCGGCGTAGAGATGGCCGACGAGGTCGGTGCCTTAAGTAAATTACTGAAAGCATTAACCGATTCAAACATCAATGTGGATTATGTGTATCTTTCCTTTAACCGTGATTCCGGCCTTCCCGTTCAGGTTTTCCACACAAATGATATCGCGGAAGTGGAAGAATGCATCCGTGCGAAGGGATTCAAGGTGGTATCGTAAGAACCTTAATAATTGATAAAACGCCGCATCTTTCGATGCGGCGTTCTTATTTATTGCATAAGCCCATATACATCGCTCGAGCGAGACGAAGTCGAACCGAGAGCGTGCGCCGAGCACGTGCAGCGTAAGCTGCTATATTCCTTACGTGCGAGTGAGCATCCTAAAAATTTGCTTTGTATAGGCAAAGCCTATACAAAGTAAAAAGAACAGCCGTTAGACTGTCCTTTTTAGAGAAGGTATTTCTTCTTATGGGGTATAGCAAAAAACTATAATGTATTGGGGGGTTACAAGAAGAAGTATAGCAACGTGCAACCCCTTTTTCAACATTAAGAATACACAAAATTCATAAAACTTTTGGCACTTCGTTGTGCAAATTGTACATGCATTCTTAAAAAGCCTTAATTTTCGGTACTTTCAGCACTTTCTACCGGGATTTCAATGCTTTCTGCGGGAGCCTGATCCTCATTAAAGAGGGCTTCGAACTCGTCTCTGGTAATTTTTTCCTTCTCAAGAAGGAGTGCTGCGGACTTATGAAGCACATCCATATGCTCTTTGATGATTTTCTCTGCTTCGCTGTAGCATTCTGCGACGATTCGTTTTACTTCCTCGTCGATTTCACCTGCAACCTTTTCGCTGTAAGGACGGTTCTTTGCAAGATCGCGTCCGATGAAGACCTCATCCTCGTCCGAACCGTAATTGATGCAGCCTAAGGACTCCGACATACCGAATTTGGTTACCATGCTTCTGGCCGTTGCGGTTGCACTCTTGATATCCGAAGAAGCACCGGTGGAAATATCGCCGAAAATCAGATCCTCCGCAATTCGTCCGCCCAAAGAAACCATGATATCTTCCATCATTTCCTTTTTGGTACGGAACATATTGTCATTCTCGGGGAGCGGCATGGTATAACCTGCTGCCGATCCGCCGGTCGGGATAATGGAAACCGTATAAACCGGGTCCATATTCGGAAGCACATGGAACAGAATCGCATGGCCTGATTCATGATAGGCAGTGATTTTTCTTTCTTTTTCCGAAACCAGACGGCTCTTCTTCTCCGTACCGATTCCGACCTTGATCATGGAATCGTTGATATCCTGCTGTACGATATAGCTTCTTTCACGCTTTGCCGCAAGAATTGCGGACTCGTTTAAGAGGTTCTCCAGATCCGCACCGGAAAAGCCTGCCGTAGTCTGTGCGATATGCTTTAAATCCACTTCGTCGCTAAGCGGCTTATTCTTTGCATGAACGTTTAAGATTTCCTCTCTGCCCTGTACATCGGGGCGTCCGACCATAATCTTACGGTCAAAACGTCCGGGACGAAGGATTGCGGGATCTAAGATATCCACACGGTTTGTTGCCGCAAGGACGATGATTCCGGAGTTTTCCGTAAATCCGTCCATTTCAACAAGCAGCTGATTCAGGGTCTGCTCTTTTTCATCATGGCCGCCGCCCAAGCCCGTACCACGACGTCTTGCCACGGCATCGATTTCATCGATAAAAATAATACAGGGCTTATGTTCGCTTGCTGTTTCAAATAAGTCTCTTACACGGGATGCGCCGACACCGACATACATTTCCACGAAATCGGAACCGGAAATAGAATAAAACGGCACTTCCGCTTCGCCCGCGATTGCCTTTGCCAGTAAAGTTTTACCGGTTCCCGGAGGTCCCTCCAAAAGTACGCCCTTCGGAATTCTGGCACCTACTTTGGTAAAGCTTTCCGGATTCTTTAAGAAAAGGATGATTTCTTCCAGGTCTTCCTTCTCTTCCTTAAGGCCCGCTACATCGCTTAAGCGGTACTTGTTTTCCTTAATCATTCTCGCACGGCTCTTTCCGAAATTCATCATTTTGGAGGTCGGGCCGCTGTTCATTGCCGCATTCTGTGCGTTAATCATCAGTACAAAGAACAGAATACAGATAATCACTACGATGAGCATCGGGAGCATGTGGTTTAAAAACCAGTTGTCCTTCGGAACTGCTCCGACATAGGGATCCAGACCGAGTTTCCGTAAATTCTCTGTCTCCTTCGTAACATCCGTCACATACAGGGTTTCGGTTGTTCCGTCTTTTTTCTCCACCGTTACGGATCCGCCGTTTGAATTCTGCAGCTGATTAACCGTAACCTTAATGACCTGTCCGTTCTTTACGTCTTCTTCAAATTGTCCCCGGGTGTATGTATTTTTCTGAAAATTCAGTGTACTGATAATGATTCCGCCGATCAGCAGAAGCACGACCAGTACGAATACAAGCCCGAGACCTGAACCTTTCTTTTCCACTTAAATTCTACCTTTTAATCTTATCCTTTCCGGCAATTTGCTTTCATTCACTGATACACTACATACTGTATTAATCCTGTAATTTCATTAAAATGCCTTTTATTTCCGATTCTCAGCCGGATATTATCTACTCTTCGTCAAATTCCACCACACCGATGTACGGAAGATTGCGGTATTTCTGGTCATAATCCAGTCCGTATCCCACGATAAACATATCCGGTACCTGGTAGCCGACATATTTCACTTCCACATCCACAACCCTTCTTTCCGGCTTGTCGAGAAGTGCGCAGAGTGCAATGCTCTCCGGATTTCTGCTCTTTAATAATTCCATCAGATGGCTTAAGGTACGTCCGGAGTCCACGATATCCTCTACCACAATGACATTCTTTCCTTCCAGGGGTTCGTCCAGATCCTTGATAATCTTTACATGTCCGCTGGACTCGGTTCCCGCACCGTAGCTCGAAACCGACATAAAATCAATCGTTACGGGAACGCTGATTCTCTTTGCAAGTTCGCAGGCAAAGAAGCTTGCTCCCTTCAGAATACAAACCAGGTGTACCTCTTTTCCTTCGTAATCCTTGCTGATTAAAACACCGAGTTCTTTAATCTTTTGATCAACTTCCTCTTCTGTCATCATTTTTTTAATGTGCTCTGCCATAGAAGGGATCCTCCTTTACTTTTATTTCAATTGCCTTCCCGGTTGTTTCCGTTACTTTGGCATCCTCGCCGATCCGGTATCCGACCACCCACAGAATTCTGTCTCCGTCCGCAAGCACCCATAAAGCCGGGCGTTTTTTCGCAGGAATCTTTTCGTTCACGAAATAATCCTTTAAGAGTTTCCTGCCGCCCTCTTTATTTATGATAAGATAATCGTTTTTTTCGGGATGGCGAAAGACAAGGCAATTATTGATTGTATCATAGTTTAACCATTTCGTATAGGAATCCGTCGGGATTTTTTTTAAGGATACGCCGGACAGTAATCTTGCATTAACGAAATATTCCCCGCCGAGAGAAAATTCATCCCCGTTTAGGACGACCTGAACCGTTTCCTGTATGCCGTCCTGTAAGCCTTCCAGCTGTCCATGCTGCTTACTGTCCGTTTTATTGTCCTGTTTGCTTTCCGTTTTACCTTCTTCCGTAATTTCCGAAATTTGAAAAAGCCTGACTCCTTCATACTCTCTTTCCGCCTTCAGGCCGTAGATAAATTCCCGCTTTCTGCCGACCTGCGAAAAGAATAAACCGTAAAGTGCCTCCACCTGGGCAAGCCCGATATCTCTTTTCTTTCCGGCAATCTCGCATAATGCCTGCAGAATCAGTTCCCCGGATAATGCCTTCGGCAGCTCCGTGATTTCGTTCTTAATCAAAATGCTGTCTTTATCTTCCCTGAATTCACTTTTTCCCGGGAAATAAACCAGATACTTATTTTTCTCTGCTTCCGCCCGGGCCTTGATATATTCCTCAATCTCGCGAAGACGCGCAGCGCTTTCCGCCATATGCTCCTTCGCGCCGGCACAGATTTCTTCCGCAACCGGCAGGATTTCATGGCGAATGCGGTTTCTTGCAAAAATCAGTTCTTCATTGCTTTCATCCGTGCGCCAGGAAATTCCCTCTTCCTTAAGGTATGCCTCGATTTCCTCGCGGCTTAAAGAAAGAAGCGGTCTTATAATTTCACCGGAGACCGGCAGGATTCCGCGAAGTCCGCTGATTCCGCTTCCGCGAAACATCTGGAAAAGCATCGTCTCGCATAAATCATCCCTGTGATGCGCCACGGCAATCTTCCCGCCCTTAG
>CADANR010000145.1:4513-6581 GCA_902789265.1 uncultured Lachnospiraceae bacterium
GATTTTGCATCGATATGCAGAATCTTTAACGGGACATGAAGTCTTTCGCATAATTCTTTTACATATGCCTCATCACCGTCAGCATTCTCACGAAGCCCGTGATGGACATGCGCCGCAATTAACGTAAACGGATGGCCCTTTTTGTACTCTGCAAGCAAAATAAGAAGGCATACGGAATCCGCGCCTCCCGAAACACCGGCCACCACGGCGTCGCCGTCCCGAATCATGTCGTATTCATTTATGTAGTTAAATACTGTATTTTCTATCATCATTATTTAAAACTTATATCGTCACACCGTTTTTCTGCTATTACTTTTCACATATTTCATTATACAGCGGACGATTGTAATGTTTGTAGCCGTGGGTACTTGATGAGCGTCGGTTCTTAATGAGCAAGACGTCAGTCGAAGCGAATTTAGAACCGCTACGTGAATCATGTAGCGAGAGCGTGCCCACGGGACAAATATTCAATCGGAAGCGTCCTTAAATCACATATAAAAAGTATAGCATAAAAAAACGGCTGACGCACCGCCAACCGCTTTTACTCTGCTACAAATATGATTTCACCGTCTTTTACGAGTCCGTAGCGTTCCTTCGCCACTTCCTCAATATATGCATTGGTCTGAGTGTACTTCTCGAATTCGACCAGCTCCTCGGACCTCTTTTCCTCTCCCGCTACCAGCATGGAGTAATATTCTTCCTTTTCGCTGTAGCTTGCCTGATCCTTCTTTATGGAAAAAACCTTAATCATCGATGCTGCGAATACCAAAACAAGAACCGATGTAATCAGAATCATTCCGACTCTGTTGTCCGGTCCTCGTCTTCTTCGACGATTTGATACTTTGCGATTATTCGCCATCAATCCATTCCCCTGTGCGATAATATGTACCGAATGTATTATCATAACATGTTTACATAACAGCACAGTAATAATTTTATCGAATAAGAAATATTACGTCAACCTATTTTGTAAAATTTAGCGCATTTTTCCAACGATTTTATTTGTTTTATGTTAACAATTACTATATTTTGTGTCCGATTATGTCGCCTTCCACAATTTCCCTCAAAAAAACTGTTCAATTTCACGAATAAGGGCTCTTTCCGTTTCCCTGATTCTTTCGGTTTCCGAATTCTTTCAGCTTCTCTATCTTACCCTTCGTCCTTCGCCGAGCCCGGAAGATAACGATACATCTCCTTCGCCTCTTCCTTGCGGACGGTTTCCGTAATGCTTAAAATTTCCGCTTCCACCAGCTTGTCTCCGAAGCGGACGGAAATGGTGTCCCCAACCTTTACGTCCTGCGAAGCTTTGGCAACCTTTCCGTTCACGCTGACTCTGCCCGCATCACAGGCCTCATTCGCAACCGTACGTCGCTTAATCAGTCTCGATACTTTTAAATATTTATCTAATCTCATCTGTCTCTCTCCTCTCCCATGCGAAAGTTATTATAAAAATAATTTTGAGGAAATACTCAATCGGGAGCGTCCGGTTTAAGTATAAAAATCGGGCCATCTCGTAAGAGATGGCCCTTAAAATAACTTGCGCTATCTTCAATTATTTGGAATTAACAGCATCCTTAAGAGCCTTACCAGCTTTGAATCTGGGAGCCTTGGAAGCTTTGATCTTCATCTTAGCGCCGGTCTGAGGATTTCTTCCTTCTCTTGCTGCTCTCTTAGCAACATCGAAAGTACCGAATCCAACTAACTGAACCTTTCCGTCTTTCTTCTTTAATTCTTTCTTTACAACGTCTGTGAAAGCGTTAAGAGCCTTCTCAGCATCTTTCTTGGTTAATCCTGCCTGATCAGCGATAGCAGCAACTAATTCTGTCTTGTTCATTATGAACTCCTCCTCTTATTGAATTTTATACTGATTTTTTGGTTTCTACGACATATTCATCGTATACTCTATTTATAGATGTTTTTCGGCTTTTTGTCAAGGAGAAAACCACAAAATATAGGGGTTTTAGGCACTTTTTTTCGATTTTTTCCCCATTTTATTGTGTTTTTGGTAGACATAACTCGAAAAGTCGCGATTTTTCGTTGGTTTCGGGGTCCTCCAAAACGCAATTTA
>CADANR010000146.1 GCA_902789265.1 uncultured Lachnospiraceae bacterium
AAGGTGTTCCTGTAGTGTCTGATTTAAGTGTAGAGATTGAGAAAGGAGAAATTTTAACTTTAATCGGACCGAACGGGGCGGGAAAATCCACGGTTTTAAAGAGTATAGCAAGACAGCTGGAGCGAATCGCAGGGTGCGTGTATTTATCGGATGCAAATCTTTTTGAAATGTCGGCAAAAGAAGTCTCGACAAAGATGGCAGTGCTTTTAACCGAGCGGATCAAAAGCGAAATGATGACCTGCGGGGATGTGGTTGCTACCGGACGATATCCGTATACGGGTTATTTCGGTGTACTCGGAGAGGAAGATAAAAAAGCCGTTCAGGATGCCATGGATTTAGTGAAAGTGTCAGATCTGAAGGACTGTGATTTTTCCTGTATCAGTGACGGACAAAGACAGAGAGTGATGCTTGCTCGTGCCATTGCGCAGGAACCGGAAATCATTCTTTTGGATGAGCCGACATCATTTCTGGATATCCGGCATAAACTGGAATTCTTATCGGTGCTTGAGAAGATGAAGGAAGAGAAAAATGTGACGGTAATTATGTCCATGCATGAACTGGATCTGGCCGGGAAGGTTTCCGATAAGATTCTCTGTTTGAAAGGGGAGTATGCCGACCGTTTCGGAACACCTGCGGAAGTGATGGAAGAAGGGTATATCAGAGAGCTTTACGGAATTGACGAAGAGTTAACGGAGTTTGCAAATACCAGGGGAATTGCTTTATTTTAGAGAAAACGGCTTGTAACAGCCTGCGTAAACAGATTCAAGTAACAGAAGCTTTTAAGTAACAGAAGAATTTAGGTAACAGAAGAATTTAGGAAACAGAAGGATACATATGTCCAGGGTAATCATGGTACAGGGCACCATGTCGGGTGTCGGGAAAAGCTTCATAGTGGCGGGACTACTGCGGATATTCAAACAGGACGGATATAGGGTTGCTCCGTTTAAGTCCCAGAATATGGCCTTAAATTCGTTTATTACGGAGGAAGGGCTGGAGATGGGGCGTGCCCAGGTAATGCAGGCGGAAGCGGCAGGAATAGCTCCAAAGGTATGCATGAATCCGATTCTTTTAAAGCCGACCGACAATGTCGGATCTCAGGTCATTGTAAACGGCGAAGTAATCGGCAACATGAGTGCTACGGAGTATTTCGCATACAAGAAAAAACTGATTCCGGAGATCCAATCCGCTTTTCGGAAACTGTCGGATGAGGCGGATATTATTGTGATAGAAGGCGCCGGGAGTCCCGCGGAAATCAATTTAAAGGAAAATGATATTGTCAACATGGGCATGGCGGAACTCGTGAATTCTAATGTCCTTCTGGTCGGAGATATCGACAGGGGAGGAGTTTTTGCCCAGCTTCTCGGAACGCAGATGCTTTTGGAGAATTCCGAAAAGGAGAGGGTAAAAGGACTCATTATCAATAAATTCCGCGGCGATAAAAGTCTTCTGGACTCGGGAATCGATATGCTTGAGAAAAAAAGCGGCGTGAAGGTATGCGGAGTCGTGCCGTACATGGATGTGAAATTAGAGGATGAGGACAGCTTATCCGAACGGTTTGAAAAAAAGTATAACACCGGTGAAACTAAGATTAATATTGCAGTTATCCGGTTCCCGAAGATTTCGAATTTTACGGATTTTAATCCGTTTGAACAGGCAGACGGAGTGTCGGTCCGGTATGTCACGGATGTACGCACACTTGGAAATCCGGACCTTATTATTCTTCCGGGAAGCAAGAATACCATTGAAGATTACAGATGGTTTTGCGAAAGCGGGTTAAAGGATGCCGTACTTACTTTGGCAGAGTCTTACGATATTCCTGTTTTCGGAATCTGCGGCGGTTTTCAGATGCTCGGGGAAAATATTTTCGATCCGGAAGGAGTGGAATGCGGCGGAAGTATTCAGACCATGGGACTTTTACCTGTCGAAACCGTTCTGAAGAACAATAAGACAAGAGCACAGAAAAAGGGCGTTTTGAATGATGTGGCCGGTGTGTTTGAAGGTCTTTCCGGGCTTTCATATGAAGGATATGAAATTCATATGGGAGTCACCTGTAAGAGCATGGAAAACAGCGGAAATTTGGTTGCAGAAAAAAACGAAATCGGAATGGAAGAAAAAGAAAGCATTCCGGCAATCCTGCAAAACGGAAATGTGTACGGAACTTATCTGCACGGGATTTTTGATAAAAAAGAAATTGCGACGGCAGTAATTCGTGCACTGACAGACAAAAAAGGGCTATCAGACTTCGAGATTTCCTTCACGGATTATCGGGAATTTAAAGAACAGGAATATGACCGGATGGCTGAAATTTTAAGAAATCATCTGGATATGAATGCGATATACGAGATGCTGAAGGAAGCTGCGTTATAAAATACATGTACTAAAAAAGATTTCATGTTCACAGGCAATTATTTACAAAGTATTAAAATGGTAACGGCATATTTGCATGAATGAGATTGTAACGGAAACACCGAAAAATGAATATGCGGATTCGGTAAAGAAGCACTGGGACCGGATTGCCAAGCCGTTGGACGGATTGGGGAAGTTTGAATATATTACGGCCCGGATCGGCGCAATTAAAGGGCAGGAAGATTTTTCGCTTGCAAAGAAGGCGGTTCTGGTTTTCTGTTCGGATAACGGAATCGTGGAAGAAGGTGTCAGTCAGAGTCCGTCCGATGTCACATTAAGGGTAATGAATAACATGCTCCGCGGTAAATCTTCCATGGCAGTGATGGCGAAGGGAATCGGAGCGAAAACATATATTGTCGATATCGGAGTTGATTGCAGTTTAGAAGATATCCTGCCGGAAAAGGACAGGGATGACTCAGCAAAGTTTCTTGATTGCAAGGTAAGACGGGGGAGCAGAAATTTTGCAAAAGAACCCGCAATGACCGAAGAGGAAACAAAGAAAGCGATTCAAATCGGAATCGATCTGGTCGGGAAACTTTCAGAAGAAGGAATGGATATTATTGCGCTTGGAGAGATGGGAATCGGCAATACCACAACCAGCAGTGCCGTCAGTGCAGCGATAACCGGGAAACCGGTGGAACTTCTTGTCGGAAGAGGCGCAGGATTGGATGATGAAGGGCTTAAAAGAAAAAGGGAGATTATCTCCCGGGCTTTGGAAAAATACAACATCTTTCTTAATGAGGCGGATAGAATAATTGATGCAGGTAAAAAGGATGTGCACACAAAGTCGGGAACTATGACGGAGAAGGACCTTGAAAATGCGAAAAGTAAGGCTTTGCATGTGCTTCAGTGTATGGGCGGATTCGATCTCGCGGCTCTTACCGGGGCCGTAATCGGCGGTGCCGTACATCACGTTCCGATTGTGCTGGACGGTGTAATTACCATGACTGCGGCACTTGTTGCATCAAAGATCGCACCGGGTTGTTTACAATACGGTATTCTTTCCCACAAAGGAAAGGAGCCTGCAGTGGAAATTTTAGAGGAAGAATTGATCAAAGCCGGTGCGATATGCGATAGTACCATTCAGGCTTCCATGGCACTCGGAGAGGGCTCCGGAGCGGTTATGATGCTTTCCTTACTGGATCTGACAATGGAAGTATATCATAACGCAGCGGTTTTTGAAGATCTGACAATGGAGCAGTATACAAGGTTTGATTCAAAAAAATAATCACAGGGTTAAATGCATGGTTACATTGATACTGGGAGGCAGCGGGTCCGGCAAATCCGCATTTGCAGAAGACTACATCATAAAACACAATAACGGCGGGAAAACCTATTATCTGGCGACGATGCAGTCAGGCGATGATCCGGAAACAAGAAAACGTATCGAAAGACACCGGATGATGCGTAATGAAAAAGGTTTTCTGACCATAGAACAGTCGTATGATATTCAGGATTCAGTGGACCAAATGGAGCAGGAGGCGTCAGTTTTGCTGGAGGATTTATCCAATCTTCTGGCGAATGAAATGTTTTTAAAAAAGCGGGAGACAGACACGGAAAGAGATCTGGAAAAAGAGATAGAAGAAGGCATTGTTTTACTTACAAAACACACTGCAAATCTTGTGATTGTATCCAACAATATATTCGAAGACGGAATCGAATATGATGAAGAAACAAAAAGATATATGAAAGCTCTAGGAGAACTGAATCGGAGAATTGCCGGATTCTCGGATGAAGTATATGAGGTGGTTTGCGGAATTCCGATTATGTTAAAACAGTAATTTGGCAAAGTTTTCGAATACAACTGATTTTTAAATACAACTGATTTTTAAATACAACTGATTTTTAAATACAACTGATTTTTAAATACAACTGATTATTAAATACAACTAATAATGTAGTTTGATTTATGAGGTCTGAATGCACGTAATTAAATCATTTCTAATTGCATTATCGATGTATTCCATCATTCCGACAATTCGCACGGAGTGGAAGGAAGAGGATATGAAATATGTT
>CADANR010000147.1 GCA_902789265.1 uncultured Lachnospiraceae bacterium
CTGAAAGATTGCATTATAGTCGGAATTCTGCTGATTCTGACTTTATGGATGCGCAAGCAGGTTTTCTTTATGGCAGTTCCTCTTTTTGTACTTGCGGTTTTATTTCGGCTGCTTGAAGGCTTTTCTAAAAAACCTCATGAAAGCAGCAGGGAGAAACATTTCCCAAAGTGGGTTTTATTTGCGGCTGTAATCGTAGCCCTTGTGCTTCTTTCCGTCCTGGCGGATAAACTTGCTTATTCAGGTGAAGAATGGAAATCTTTCTTTGCTTATAATGATGCCAGAACGGACGTCTATGATTATTACGGATTTCCCGATTATGGGGAATATACTGACGAATATGAAGCTCTCGGAATTAAAGAGTCGGATTTGTATCCCCTGGGAGAATGGGATCTGGCGCTTTTTGAGAATTGCAGGAAGGATTCCATGCAGGGAATGGCTGATTTCACCGGAAGTGTCTGGAAGAGTATCCACTATCAGAAGTGGGAAATCCGGCATACTGCATTAAATGTCTTTAATTTAATCATTTTTCAGGACGTTCAGCCAATCGGGTGGATTCTGGCAATTGTATCAGTTCTTGCGCCAGTTCTGCTGTTTATTGCAAAAAGACGAAATGCTGCCGTGATAATACTCTTTGCACTTTTATACGAAGGCGCATTTGTAACCTATTTTGTCTTCCGTACAAGATTTCCGGAGCGGGTATCCTATGGATTGTATCTGATGGTTTTCGCTTTTGTTCTGGCAATCGTTTTGCAGGAACTCGAAGGAGTTTTGAAAGAAAACAGGGTGGTTAAAGCCGTGCTTGCAAACAAGAAGGGGACGGAAGACAGTAGTGCAGCAGAAAACAGAACAGATGAAAACAGTACAAGTGAAAAAACAGAAGATATTACAGAAGATGATGCGGATGAAAGCGAGAGAGCATTCATAAACAGAGTCGGAATCATTATGCGTGTTGTCCCGATTGCAATTATAGTTATCCTGACAGTTTCGGCAATTATCCGGATTCGCCTCTTTCAACCAACCTATGAGGAAACACGCCTTCAGGCATTAAATTGGGAAGAATGTAATTCTTACTTTGCAAAACATCCCGAAAAGGTATATTATTTAAAGACCGCCACTTTTGCACCGTTCGGTGAGAAAATGTTTAAAACTTCCACTTTTGAAGAAGGAAATATCCTGCGTATGGGCACTTGGATTATAGGAAGCCCGTTATATGATGCGCAGCTTAGAAGCCGCGGAAATAAGCCGTGGGAAGCAATTGTGACGGATGAAAAGATTTATTATGTTCAGGATCCCGCCATTGATACGGAGTGGATTGTAAACTTCTATAAGGGGCAGGGCATGGATGTAACGGTTGAAACTGTTGACGGGATTATGACTTCGGACGGTCGTGTATTCCCCGTTTACGACATTAGTCCCTAATATTCGCTGTTTTTATTGCAGAGATGCGAGTGACGTGTGGGGCCCGGGCGAAGGCTCTATAGAACACGAGCAATACGAAGAGTAAAATTTTTATAATAAAGAATAAATTGCGAGCTTCTACGAGACTTCGAACGGGACTTACACGGTACGAGGTCCATGTATTAAACAATAGAATACAATTTTAGGAGGAACATACAGTATGAGCGAATGTACACATGATTGCAGCAGCTGCGGCGTGGACTGCGAAAGCAGACAGAATCCGCAGAGCTTCATTGAAGCACCGAATGCACTTTCCGACGTGAAGAAGGTAATTGCGGTAGTATCCGGTAAAGGAGGAGTCGGAAAGAGTCTGGTTACTTCCCTTCTTGCGGTTTCCATGCAGAGAGAAGAGAAGAATGTCGGCATTCTGGATGCGGATATTACG
Organism: uncultured Lachnospiraceae bacterium; assembly: GCA_902789265.1. Taxonomy (GTDB): domain Bacteria; phylum Bacillota; class Clostridia; order Lachnospirales; family Lachnospiraceae; genus UBA3766. The sequence goes on from CADANR010000147.1 coordinate 1,844, forward strand.
GGTCCTTCCATTCCGAAGGTATTCGGCATTAAGGAAAAAGCAACCGGCAACGAAGCAGGCATTTATCCGGTAAAATCCAAGATGGATATCGATATCATGTCCATCAATCTGCTTTTGGAAAATGAGTCCGATCCGGTTGTATGGCGCGGACCGATTATCGCAGGAACCGTAAAGCAGTTCTGGACCGAGGTGGTATGGTCCGATAAGGATTATCTCTTTATCGATATGCCTCCAGGAACCGGTGATGTGCCCTTAACCGTTTTCCAGTCCCTTCCCGTGGACGGAATCGTCATTGTAACCTCTCCGCAGGAGCTTGTTTCCATGATTGTAGAGAAGGCCGTAAAAATGGCAAATATGATGAAGATTCCTGTGCTGGGCATCGTGGAAAACATGTCCTATTTCGAGTGCCCGAACTGCCATGAGAAGCATTTTATCTATGGTGACAGCCATATCGAAGAGATTGCAAAGAAGTATGACATTAAAAATGTAGCCAGAATTCCCATGGATTCGAAGCTTGCAGGCGCATGCGACAAGGGTATGATTGAACTTTTCGAAGGCAACTGGCTGGAGGAATTCGTTCGTAACCTTGAAGCGGAAGAGCAGATTGCAGAATAATCTGCCGGAATAGTTTAAAAACGGAAATATTCATCGCAATATATTGTACTTTGTATTGCGCATGACCACTAAGTAATGGTATACTGTAAGAGTATGAGCAGGTCTTTTTATGCTCATATTCTTACAGTTTTTTTATACCGATTTATACACAATCTGGTTCTTACCGTATTTCAGGATTTATTCGGAGGCAGAATTGAGAAATACCGTACTTACAATGGCACAGGAGGATTATGATTTCTCACATCGCAAGGGAAGTCTTAATTTTTCCGTGGAAAAGGTGGAAATGGAATTTGACGATACGGAAACCCGCGCCGGCTCCTTCACAATCGAAGGGGAGAACGGCATGCCGGTTTCCGGTTTTATTTATACCACCGATGCTCGTATGCAGTGTACGGATAAGACCTTCCGCGGAGTCGAAGCGGAGATTCATTATACATTTAATCCGGACGGTATGGAGCCGGGAGATGTATGTCGCGGAAATTTCGTAATTCTTTCGGATAAAGGCGAGTATCTTCTGCCCTATGAAGTTATCAAAGAACGTAATTATATGTACAGCTCCATGGGACAAATCAAAAATCTCTTCCATTTCGCCAATCTTGCCCGCACAAACTGGCAGGAGGCGGTCAGTCTTTATTATTCCAACCGCTTTGCGGAGATTTTAACCGGGAACGACAAACAGTACCGTTGTGTATACAGGGGCTTAAGTGCCGAAGAGGGCAATGAGCACTGTGTGGAAGAATTTTTGATTACGGTTCATAAGAAAATCCGTAATACTTATGAGCTTGCAAGCCAGAGCGCGGTGTTCAGATCCATCCCCGAAACCCTCGAAAAGACTCTGACTCTGAGAGTCAACGGATGGGGTCATGTGCATGCCGAAGTCACTAAATCAGGGGATTTCTTTAAATTATTAAAGCGTGATTATACAATTGACGACGTGGCAGACGGGAATCTGGAGATCGGATATGTAATTCATCCCGAAGGGCTCCATGCCGGAAGAAATTTCGGTATCATTCATATCAAAACACCCGAAGGCGAATTCGATTTTCAGGTGATTGTAGAATGCAATCCGATCGATATGGAGCATTCCGCCAATCATATTTACAAGAAAACCATTGCAAAGCTTACGAGAGAATATATTGCGTTCCGTCTCGGAAAGATGAATTCCGCGCAGTGGGTGCAGGCATCCAGTGAGGAATTGTCTTCCCTTACCGTAAAGGGCGAGCGGGAAGCAGCCGTGAAGCTTTTTGAAATTCAGCTTTTAATTGCAGCCGGAAAAGATGACGAAGCCGGAGCCCGCATGGAGAAGCTCGAAGGAGAACTTAAGAATCCGGAAACCGCTCTTTCCGGTCCGATTTACGGATATTACCTGTATCTGACATCCCTTCTCCATCCGGAGCAGGCATATGTCGATAAGGTAGCACATAAGGTTAAGAAACTTTTTCATAAAGACCCGAAGAGCCCGATTCTTGCCTGGACACTGATCTATTTAAGAGAAGACCTGGCATTCCGTGATGACAAACGCTGGGAATTTTTGGAAGAGCAGTACCATTCGGGCATTGTTTCGCCGCTTTTATTTACCGAGGCAGTGCATCTTTTGAATAAACAGCCGTCCCTTATGGTAAAGCTTACGGATTATGAGCGCATGCTTCTTCGCTTTGCGCTGAAATCCGGCGCAGTAACGGCGCAGATCGGGGAACGCGTCCAGTTCCTGATTTCCAGGGAAAAAGGGTATGACGATTTATTATTCGATGTTTTAAAGAAGGCATACGAGATTTCACCTTCCGCCGAGCTTCTGCAAAGCATCTGCCTTCTTTTGATGCGCGGCAACAAAACGGGAGAGGAATATCTTAAGTGGTATGAGGCGGCCGTCAAAGAGGACCTTCGCGTCAC
>CADANR010000148.1 GCA_902789265.1 uncultured Lachnospiraceae bacterium
AAAGAGTAAGAAAAAGAGTAAGAAAAAGAGTAAACCTGTATAAATACAGAACAGGAAACTATATTGGCAAATACAGATACTAACAAGCGAAAACGCATACTAACAATCATCTATTGCGCCATAACCCTTGGGATTATGGTCTTTATCTTTGCCCAGTCTGCAATGCCGGATTATGTATCGGATGAGGAAAGCAGTTATATTGTAGATATCGTGAAGGGGATAATTAATACAGTCAGCAATTCAACCATCGATCTGGAACTGTTGACAACGATCGTTCGTAAGCTGGCACATTTCACAGAGTATATGGTGTTTGGAGCAAGTCTGGTACTGAGCATTAAGAGTTTGGCGGAGATTATCAGCGCCCGTAAGAACAAAGAAACTGTTCCTTCCAATCAGGAAGAAACAAAATCTAAATCACTTATCCTTTGGTTTCTTCTTGCATGGGCATTTGGAACATTGTATGCAATTTCGGATGAACTCCATCAGTACTTTGTACCGGGAAGATCCTGCGAAGTGAGGGATATGTGTATCGACAGTGCAGGGGTTGCCGTTGGATGTATTATCTGCATGATTATCTTAAAGAATCTAAATAAGAAAAGAAAAACCTCCTAGCATTGTCCTATCCAACTAATGCCACAGCAATATTGAGGCAGTATTCTTTTGTGCACTTTCACGAAAAACTCCCACAATTTCTACTTATTAACACACAAACGCCGAATTTTCTTATTGAAATTGACTAATATTTCCATTGATAGTAAGATATATAAGGTTATTCATGCCACAGGATATGTGTTTTTTGTGTGTCTTTTGTTTGCAGGAACACCGGCACGATAAGGATTGAGGGCTTAGAGGGTTATAAGACGCAATGATTTCAGCGCATATGTACAATCTCATACTTACAGCCGAAGAAACGCAGGTAAATCGTAACTTCCGCTCCGTAATCATTCTTTGCGGTTTCGCGGCTTTGATTATGCTAATTGTTGCGGGTAAGCTTTTCTACGACCGTGTAATCGGTCCGAAAATTGACGAAATCGAGTCCGGCGCGTCCAAGAAAAAGAAGAAAAAAGCAAAGAATACCAACAAAGCCAATACCAATACAAAGAACAACAAGACAGAAGATACAGACGATTCGGATGATGACGAAGATTCCTTCGCATTTGAGTATGCTTCCATCGAAGACGATGATGAAACAAACGATAAAGATACAAACAGCAAAGGGGATCAGGAATAATGGCAGCGAAGTTTCAGGTCGACATGCACTGCCACATCCTTCCGGGGATTGATGACGGATCGCAGAGTATGCGAAGCACCGTTAAAATGCTGAAAATTGCCGCAGCGTCCGGCACCACGCATATGATTGCAACCCCGCATTTCAAGGAAAGGCATCATAACGCATCTCCTGAAACGATTCACAGATTGGTAAGTGAAGTACAGGAAGTTGCCGATGAAAAGAATTTAGGTATTAAGATTTACCCCGGCAACGAGATCATGTTCTTCACAGATTTAGAGGAAGCCTTTGACAAAGGCAAGATACAAACCATGAACGGTACGGATTATCTTCTCGTAGAGTTCTACCCGGATGAAGAATTCAGCCGTATCAGACAGGGGATGGAAACGGTACAGAGCATAGGACTCCACCCGGTACTTGCCCATGTGGAAAGATTCCTAGCACTTAGGAAAGATATCAGCAAGGTCGAAGAACTTAAAGAAAGAGGAGTCATTATCCAGACCAATGCATCTTCCGTAACAGGCGGGCAGGGATTTCAGACCAGGCAGTATATTAAAAAATTACTTAAGAACGAACTCATCGACTTGGTCGGCACGGATGCACACCATTACGAGAGCAGAACTCCGGAAATGGGGAAATGTGCCGAATACTTATACAAAAAGTATGATGAAGACTATATAGACAGGATTCTTTATAAGAATGCGATGGAATTATTCCAACTATAGAACCAAACATGTTACCAACAATTCGATTATAAGACTTATCGATTAACGCAATGGAATTATTCCGGCTTTATTGATTACCGGAAGAATGGAGACTCACCATGAACGAAGCAAATGTAAGTACAAATCCGCAAAAAGACGATACCGTGGAAATTAACCTTTGGGAGATTGCCTTATATCTTTTCCACTGGTTGTGGCTTTTAGCAGTCGCAGGCTTAGTGGCCGGTGCAATCGCCTTTTCCTACAGTGCATTTATCTTAACACCGATGTACACTTCGACAACAAAAGTGTATATCTTAAGTAAGCAGGGAAACGATGATAAAATGACCTATTCCGACACCCAGCTTGCTAACAACATTACCAAGGACTTCAAGGAAATGATTAAGTCCCGTACGGTAGTGGAAACGGTTATCAGGGATTTGAATTTAAGTGAATCCTATAACTCCTTAGCCGGAAGAATTTCGGTTTCCAACGCAACCGATACCCGTGTGGTGGGAATTTCCGTCAAAGATGCGGATCCGAAGAAAGCGCAGATGCTTGCAAATAATATCCGTGATGTTGCGGCAGAGCATATTCGTGAGGTAATGGATTTGGAAGCGGTCAACGTGGTTGACGAGGCAAACCTTCCGGAAGCTCCGAGTGAGCCGTCAAAGAAGAAGTATACGTTAATCGGCTTCTTAATCGGTGTAGTAGCCTGTGCAGCAGTCTTAATCCTTCGCTTCTACTTAGATGACTCCATTAAGTCAAGCGATGATATTGAGAAGTATTTAGGTCTTTCTACACTTGCTTCCATCCCGCTATTCGAATCCGAAGAGGATGCCAAGAGGAAAAAAAAGAAAAAATCCCGGAAACAACATGAGCCACAGCAACAGGCAGAAGCCTAAAAGACAGACGCAGTATAGATGAAATAAACAAGAGGAAAACAGAACATGCAGGAAGTAAACTTAAAACAGGAAAACCTGGACTTTAGATCCAAAGAAGCTTTTAAGACACTCAGAACCAATATCGAGTTCTCGGGAAATAAAATCAAATGTGTATTCTTCACAAGTACGATTCCGAACGAAGGCAAATCTACTGTTGCATTTGAAACTGCAATCTCTTTCGCGGAAAGCGGAAAGAAGACACTCTTCATTGACGGAGATTTAAGAAAGTCAGTTCTTAAGAACCGCTATAAAACCGGCAGAATCCAGTTCGGGTTCAGTCATTACTTAATCGGCAGGAACGACTTTGAACAAGTGATTTGTTCTACCAATGTTTCGAATCTTTTCCTGGTCTTCGCAGGACCGGTTCCGCCCAATCCGAGTGAATTACTTGTCGGCGATAGATTTGCAGAATTTATTGCCAAGGCAAAAGAGGAATTCGATATCATCATCATTGATGCACCGCCCGTAGGCTCCGTTATCGATGCAGCCATTATCTCCAGACAGTGTGACGGCGGTATCTTGGTAGTCGGTTCGGGAGAAACATCCTACCGTTACGCAAGAAAGACCAAGGAACAGCTTGAGAAAGCCGGCTGCAAGATTTTCGGCTGCGTCTTGAATAAAGCCAGTGTTGGCGGTAAAGGTTATTACGGTAAGTACTACGGCAGATATTATGGCAGGTACTATGGTAAGTATTACGGCAAGTACTACGGCAACTATTATGGCAATGATGATGGAAATCAGTAGATAAATATCGGGCGTCTTCATAGGGACAGCCCCTTGTGAGGACACTCACAGGGCTTGTCCCCCGTGGGGAGACTCGTAACACAGTATAGAGGCATTCATGAGTAACGAACCCAGAAAGAAAAAGTTAATCAAGCATTGGAAGATTATCGCACTCGGTCTGATGGCTTTCGATTATATTGCAATCCACTTAGCCTATTTCCTGGCACTGTGGTTTCGCTTTGATTGTCGTTTTTCTGAGATTCCGATTGGTTTCTTAAACGGATACCTTTGCTCTATCATTATCTATGCATTTGTATGCATCCTGGTATTCTGGATCTTCGGCATGTATAAGTGTGTCTGGAGTTTCGTGAGTTACCCGGAAGTCCTTCGGTTCTCGCTCGGCTCTACATTGGCTTCACTTATTTATTACATTATATTTACTCTTTTTGTATACCGGATGCCCTTATCCTATCATGTATTCGGTGCATTTTTCCAGCTTATGCTGATTCTTTCGATTCGTGTATCCTACCGCGTTTTTAATTATTTCCACAACGTTCGGAGAAAATTTGAGGGTCTGTGCATATTCGAAATCAGCCGTGGTATGAATCACGCGCATAATAATCGGAGCAAGTTCTTCGGGAAGAGAAATCTCTTTTTGTGCAAGTTCACATGCTATGATTGAGAAACTTGTTTTTTCGATGTCGGCAGGAAGAACATGCTCCAATTGAATCATTTTAATCCTCTGAAAGCCAGCTCAAAAATTTATCATCTTTGACTGAATCACTTGCTTCGCTTGCGCCAAGCGAACGTCCGCCGAGCAATTTCTGAACATATTTTCCGATTATGTCATTTTCGAGATTGACAGTATCGCCTGCTTTTTTGGAAAGAAGCGTGGTTTCTTTGGCCGTATGCGGAATCACGCTCACAGAGAATTCTGAATCAGAAACACCTGCAACCGTAAGACTGATTCCGTCGATTGCGATTGAGCCTTTTTCAACAATCAAATTGAGAATCTCTGAGTTTGCCTGAATATGAACCCACACGGCATTTTCTTCTTTTTGCATTTTTGAGATTGTTCCTGTTCCGTCGATGTGACCGCTAACAAGATGCCCACCAAACCGACCGTCCGCAGCCATTGCCCTCTCAAGATTCACTCCATTGCCAAGTGAAAGAGAGCCAAGAGAACTCCGCCGCAAAGTTTCGGCCATAACATCAGCCGTAAAACTCGAAGAACCGAGTGAAGTGACCGTAAGACAAACACCGTTCACCGCAATTGAATCGCCGACTTTTGTTCCATCAAGGACTTTTTTTGCAGCAATTTCAATTGAACCTGATTTTCCGCCAACAGAAACTCTTTTAACACTTCCAATTTCTTCAATAATCCCAGTAAACAAAACAAACCTCCCAAAGTAAAATGTCAAGTTTTACAAATTTGT
>CADANR010000149.1 GCA_902789265.1 uncultured Lachnospiraceae bacterium
AGGGACAGTCCCGCTGGTCCCATTTCACAAATTGTCACCACCGGGACTGTCCCTCTGGCGACACCTAGGCGAAAAAACTACTTGACAACACGAACACACCATGTTACATTTACTACGACAGATGTACTACGACAGCCGTAGCAACGACAGACAAAGTAACGACAGCCGTAGTAAAGCAAGAAGAGTAGAATTCAGGGCGGACGCGTCAGGGAGAGCTCGGAAAGGAAATGAAAATGATAGAAATCAGCAGCGATATCATTCGCGGATACAACGATACGATGATCCTTTTCCTGCTAAAAAAGGAACCGTCATACGGATACGAATTATCCAAGCAGATCAAAAACTTATCCGACGGCAAATATATCATCAAAGAAACAACGCTCTATTCGGCGTTTTCGCGAATGGAAAAGAACGGATACATTGAATCCTTCGTTTCGGAATCGGATACCGGAAAGAAGCGGACCTACTACCGAATCACGGAAGCGGGAATTCAATACTATAACGAGAAATGCGAGGAATGGCAGTTAACCAAAGAGGTTGTGGAGAGGTTCGTAAATCCCGGCGGCTGAGAAAACCGGATTTTATAAAACGAATCAACAAACTGATTGGAAAAGCAGTCCGGACAAATGATAACCGGACTAAATGAAGGAGAAAAAAATGGAAGCAATTAGAAATTACTTGGATCAGATGTTTGCAAATCTGCCGGGAACACCGAGCGTGCTTCGTGCAAAAGAAGAGCTCTGGCAGATGATGGAAGACAAATACACGGAACTGATTGATGAAGGAAAATCGGAGAACGAGGCAGTAGGAAGTGTTATTTCCGAATTCGGAAATCTTTCGGAACTCGCCGAAGCACTCGGTCTTGAGGATGAATTGAAGGAGCAGACGGAAGAAGCAAATCCGGAAAGAATTCTTACCGTTGAAGATGCAGAAGGATATATCAGTATGAGAAGGGAACAGGCAGTTCCTGTCAGCCTCGGCATTGCAATATGCATCTTCAGCATGATTCCGCCGATTCTGATGACGGAAATTTTTGACGGAATTCCGGATATATTTGCACCGTTTGGCATGTTCATTTTTGTTGCAATTGGTGTCGGACTGATTATATACGGAGAACATAAAAAACGTAAATGGAAATTCCTTAAGGAAGAAAATTGTACACTTTCCATGGAAGCGACCAAATACGTAACCGCAGAGCAGGACCGCTTCGACGGAATGTATGTGGCGGAGTTGATTATCGGAATCATCTTCTGTGCAGGCAGCTGGCTTCCGGCTGCATTAATCAGCGAACTGATATCGGTCAGTGATGAACTCGGCGGGGTATTTTTCTTCCTTTTTATCGGAATCGGCGTCTTCCTATTAAGACACGCAAACATTCGTAAACACGGTTACAAGAAGCTTTTGAATCTCAATAAAAAAGGTACGATGAAATCAAACTACAAAGCAGAGACGGAATCCACGGGAGGAGTAATCGGCGATCAGGCGGAGAAAACCGTGGAAGAAAGGAAGAAGAAAACATACATAAGTCCGCTTGCTGAATTTTTCATGGATGTGTACTGGCCCAGTGCGGTTTGCTTATACCTCTGCGCAAGCTTCATCACATCAATGTGGGGCGTTACATGGATTATCTGGCCGGTTGCGGGAATTATGCACGGCGTATTCAGTAAGACTCTGATGGAATAATAGAAAAAGGGGAAAAGAAGATAGATTCATTGAAGCTGAAAACAGCAGAAAGTTGAAAGAGGATAAACTATGAAAACAGCAAAAACCATATATTTAATTGCAATCATCACGATTACGGTGTTTGTCGTCATTTTCTTCGGCGGCAGAAAAATCAAGGCTTTCAGGGGATTATTCGGAAACGTTGACATGGTAAATGATTCCGTAAGTTTGGAGCCTTTTAAGGAAATCGATCTTGAGGCAGATGCGGTAGAATTTGAAATCGTGGAAGGCGAAGATTACCACGTTGACTATGAATATCCTTCTTCCATGACCTTGAAGGGCGGCGTGGAGAACGATGTTTTGAAAATCGAGTTAAAGGGAAAGAAGAATCAGGCGTTTGGATTTTTCCGAATTGATCCGGGCAAGATGAGTATTAAGAATGTGGAACCGAAGATTACGGTTACGGTACCGGAGAATACCGAACTTAAAAAGGCGGATTTAAAAATCGATGCCGGAAATGTAAACCTGTCAGACAGAATTATTGACGAGCTCAAGGCAGACTGTGATGCCGGGAATTTTAATCTGAAAAGAATTACCGCTGAAAAGCTTGATGTAACGGCAGATGCGGGAAATGTTGAGATTAAGGATTCCACCCTGGGTGACTGTAAGTTCGATACTTCCGCAGGCAGAATCAAAGTGGATGATTCCGTAATGAATTCCGTGAATGCCGAGACCAGCATGGGCGAGATTGATTTTGACAATACCACATTCGGTAAGGGCGAGGTGAACTCCGACCTGGGAAAAATCAGCATCGACGGAACTTTCGATGAACTGAAAAGTACCGCAAGCATGGGAAACATCGAAGTGGATAATACCAATGATGCCGCGAAATACGATATCTCCATCGATATGGGTGAGATTAATGTAAACGGCGACAGCAAGGGAACTAAGTTTAGTCAGGAATAAGTATCTCCTTCATTCATGTCGCCACGGGGACAGTCCCTGTGGCGACATTTTGTGAAAGGGACCAGGGGGACAGTCCCTCTGGTGACGTTTTGTGAAAAGGGACCACGGGGACAGTCCCTCTGGTGACATTTTTTAAAAAAATCTTGACAAGAAAAAAATAACTTGCTACATTATTCAATAGTTTAATACATTAAACCGTTGATGCGGAGATAACGGCAGTGATGCCCATACAGAGAGTTCGGGAAGGTGAGAGCCGAGCAGGAAACAAGTTGTCAAATGGACCGCTGAGGGCGCAGTCAAAGGGGAAACCCAAGTATTCTGCGACGTAGGGCTTACGTTAGTAGCCTGGGATATGAAGGTATCCCGCAAAGCGCACGAGTCAAATCGTGAATTCAAGGTGGCACCGCGGAGGCGCACAGAAAGTGTAAGCATTCGTCCTTGATAGACAAAGAAGTCTGTCAAGGACGTTTTTTTATGCAGTAGATGTCACCACGGGGACAGTCCCTCTGGCGACAAAGTGGAAAATGTCACCACGGGGACAGTCCCTCTGGTGACAATGGAGGATCAAACGATGGAAATTATGCCGAAACTCGACGAAGTTGAAAGAATTGCAAGTACCGGGCTTTATGATGTACTTCCGATCAGCACGGAAATTCTTTCAGATTTCACAACCCCAATCGAGACCGTAAAGATTCTGAAAAATCTCTCCGGTCACTGCTACATGTTGGAATCAGCACAGGCAAACGAGACTTGGGGACGCTATACTTTTCTCGGATTTGATCCGAAAACAGAAGTTACCTGTATCGATGGAGAAATGCACATTACCACGGGCGGGGTGAAAGAAGTGGAGAAAACCGATCACCCTTCAAAATACCTTCGAACCCTCCTCTCGAAGTACAAAAGCCCGAGATTTGCATATCTCCCTCCATTTACAGGCGGTCTGGTCGGCTACTTTTCCTACGATTATTTAGGATACAGCGAGCCGACCGTCAGAGTCGGAGTCGAAGATTCCGAAAATTTCAAAGACGTAGACTTAATGCTTTTTGACAAAGTCATCGCATTCGACAACGTAAAGCAGAAAATCATCTTAATCGTAAACATCCGCTTAAGCGACATAGAAAGCAATTACAACAAGGCAGTCTGGGAATTAAAGCAACTTGCCGAACTCCTAAGAAAGGGCGAAAAGAAGAAAGAAGCCCCCGGAAAGCTTCTCGGCGAAGTCACTCCTCTCTTCGAAAAAGAAGCTTTCTGCGAAATGGTGGAAAAGGCAAAACACCACATCCATGAGGGCGACATTTTCCAAATCGTTCTATCCAACCGCTTAAGCGCTCCGTTCGAAGGAAGCCTTTTAAACACCTACCGGATGCTTCGCACGATTAACCCGTCGCCGTACATGTTCTACTTCTCCGGCACGGACGTTGAGGTTGCAGGAGCCTCGCCCGAAACACTGGTAAAATTGGAGAACGGCATTCTTCACACGTTCCCTCTCGCGGGCACCAGACCGAGAGGCAAATCCGAGGAAGAAGACAAAGCCCTTGAAGAAGAATTACTTGCGGATGAAAAAGAACTGGCGGAGCACAACATGTTAGTGGACCTGTATCCGTTGAAAAATACCACGAAGTCGTAAGATTTTCACATGTCATGCACATCGGCTCCACGGTACGCGGCGAAATCAAAGATGGAAAGGATGCACTCGATGCAATCGAAGCGGTACTTCCCGCAGGAACCTTATCCGGAGCCCCGAAAATCAGAGCCTGCCAGTTAATCGGTGAACTTGAAAACAACAAACGCGGAATTTACGGAGGCGCAATCGGTTACATCGATTTTGCAGGAAATATGGACACCTGCATCGCCATCCGAATCGTATATAAAAAGAACGGAAAAGTCTTCGTTCGAAGCGGCGCCGGAATCGTTGCAGACTCGGTTCCCGAGAAGGAATACGAAGAATGTTTAAACAAAGCCAGGGCATCCCTTAAGGCACTGAAGATGGCAGAGGAGGTGGAAGAATGATCCTTTTAATCGATAACTACGACAGCTTTTCCTACAACCTTTACCAGTACGTCGGCGAAATCAACCCGGATATAAAAGTCATTCGTAATGACGAAATGACGGTTGAAAAAATTGAAAAATTAAATCCGGAATGCATCATCTTATCCCCCGGTCCCGGCAGACCGGAAGATGCCGGAGTGATTATGGAAGTTGCAAGAACACTCGGCAGAAAAATCCCCACCCTCGGGGTTTGCCTTGGACATCAGGCAATCTGCGCGGCGTTCGGAGCAACGGTAACCTACGCAGAGAAATTGATGCACGGAAAACAGTCGGAAGTCAGGTTTGACTTAAACTGCCCGATTTTTAAAGGACTACCGGAGGTGGCGCCGGTTGCAAGATATCACTCTTTGGCAGCAGCGGCGGATACGATACCGGAAGAACTGAAGGTTACGGCAAAAACTTTGGACGGAACGATAATGGCAGTACAGCATAAAGAGTATCCGATTTACGGAGTGCAGTTTCATCCCGAATCCATTCTGACACCGGATGGGAAGATGATACTGAAGAATTTTCTGGAAGGCTAATGTCACCATGGGGGCAAATTGTCAGCTGCGCTGACAACTTTAGTCCCTGTGGCGACACTATAAAATGTCACCAGGGGGACAGTCCCTGTGGCGACACTATAATAAAGGAGGAACAACAAATGATTAAGGAAGCAATTGTAAAAATCGTAAACAAGCAGGATTTAACGTATGATGAAGCATATACCGTAATGAACGAAATTATGAGTGGTGAAACTTCACCTACACAGAACGCAGCATTCTTAGCGGCACTTTCCACGAAGAGTGCAAAAGCGGAAACCACGGATGAAATCGCGGGATGTGCAGCAGCCATGAGAGACCATGCAACAAGAGTGGAAACCGGAATGGATATTTTTGAAATCGTAGGTACCGGCGGTGACAATGCAGGAAGCTTCAATATTTCCACAACATCCGCACTCGTTGCGGCAGCAGGCGGAATGAAGGTTGCAAAGCACGGAAACCGTGCGGCATCTTCCCTTTGCGGAACCGCGGACTGCCTGGAAGCACTTGGTGTAAAAATTGACCAGAGCCCGGAAAAATGCATCGAGCTTTTAAAAGAAGTCGGCATGTGTTTCTTCTTCGCACAGAAGTATCACTCCTCGATGAAATATGTAGGCGCCATCCGAAAAGAATTGGGCTTTCGTACCGTATTCAATATTTTGGGACCGCTTACCAACCCCGGATCGCCGTCCATGCAGCTTCTCGGCGTGTATGATGAATATCTTGTTGAACCGCTGGCACAGGTTCTGGTAAGCTTAGGAGTAAAGCGCGGCATGGTAGTTTACGGACAGGATAAACTGGATGAAATTTCCATGAGTGCACCGACCAAGATTTGCGAAATCAAGGACGGATGGTTTAAGTCTTTTGTAATCAAGCCGGAAGATTTCGGATTCGAGCGTTGCACCAAGGACGAATTAAAGGGCGGTACTCCGGAGGAAAATGCAAAAATCACACGCGCGATTCTTGGCGGTGAAAAAGGACCGAAGAGAAATGCCGTACTTTTAAATGCAGGTGCAAGCCTTTATATCGGCGGCAAAGCAGAAAGCTTCAAAGACGGCGTGAAACTTGCAGCGGAAATTATCGATTCCGGAAAAGTTCTTGAAACACTGGAGAAATTCATCGAGGTAAGTAACCGCTAAGAAAACGTACATAATAAAAGAGAGAGAAAAAAAAGAAAAGTGCAAAAGAAACTACAGAAATAATACATAAGAGAAGCTTAATATAAGAGAAACTTAATATAAGAGAAAAAAAAATAAGAGAAAAAAAATAAGAGAAACAGAAGACAGTTAAGAAAGAGATTTGATTAGGCGGAGCGCAGCATGACAATACTCGACACAATAGCGGAATATGCAAGAACCCGCGTGGCAGCGGACAAACAAAATATCAGCATGGACGCAATCAAGGAACTCGCCCTTGCTACCGAAAAGGCACGCGGAGATTTATTCTATAATGCAATCGCTAAGCAGGATTTGAGTTTCATTTGCGAAGTGAAGAAAGCATCTCCGTCCAAAGGAATCATCGACCCCGTATTTGATTATCTTAAGATTGCAAAGGAGTATGAAAATGCGGGCGCCGATGCGATGTCATGCTTAACCGAGCCGAAATGGTTTTTGGGATCGGATGATATTTTTAAGAAAATCCGAGCAACCGTAAATGTTCCGATGCTTCGAAAAGACTTTGTTGTAGATGCTTACCAGATCTATCAGGCGAAGGTGATGGGGGCGAATTGTGTACTTTTAATCTGTGCGATTCTGGACACAAAGACCATCAGCGAATATCTGGAAATCTGTGATACACTCGGACTTGCAGCACTTGTGGAAACGCATGATGCGGAAGAAATCAAATCCGCGGTTTCAACCGGTGCAAAAATGATTGGCGTGAATAACCGGAATTTGAAGGATTTTTCTGTTGATTTGGGAAATGCATCAAGGCTTCGCGACGTGATTCCGGGAGACAGACTTTATGTTGCGGAAAGCGGTGTGATGAGTGTGGAAGATGCAGCCTCCCTTCGAAGAGCAGGCGCAGATGCAATTCTTGTCGGAGAAGCGATGATGCGCGCGGATGACAAGAAGAAGTTCTTGGATGAGATGCGGGAAGCTTCCAAATAATAAATGTACTAAATATAACTACAAATGTAGTTGTAATCGCAGATAGACCAAAAGAACAAGAACAAAGAAAAGAACAAGAACAAAGAAAAGAACAAAGAAAAGAACAAGAACAAAGAAAAGAACAAAGAGAAGAAAAAAGATTTAAAAGTAATAGGCAGTAAAAGGTTTCAGAATGAGTAAAATTAAAATATGCGGTCTCTTCCGTGAATGCGATATCGACTACGTAAATGAAGCAATGCCGGACTATGCGGGATTCATTATCAACTTTCCGAAGAGTCACAGG
>CADANR010000150.1 GCA_902789265.1 uncultured Lachnospiraceae bacterium
GATTTTAAATGAAATCGCCTTCTCCAACTCATTAAGGAGTAGTACCATATCATTCTTTGTTGCGAAATAATTAATTCTTTTTGCCATCACACCTCCGCAATATTGTATCAATATTCCCGAACCTCATCAAACCATTGCATCCATGCATCTCCCGGTATCTTAAAGTTCGATGCCTGCACCAGGCGGTTTACTGCAACAGAGATTTCTTCACATTCCACGGTGTCGATATCATCAAATTCGTTGAATGCTTTGGTAAAGCGTATGATGTGCTCCCGGACCATCGCTTCGTCATCAGCCGTCTTGATTTCTTTCAGTGTATCTTTATACAGCTTGGAAGCTTTCTTTTTCACTAATCAACTTCTGCTATATTAAACTATTTATTCTTATACGCCTTCTTCCACGCGAATTGCGCCTCTTCATAGGTCTTATATTTCTCGCGCAGGCGTTTATTCCCGCTGTCCCATTCCTTTCTCAGCTCTGCTTCCGTTTTCATGAAGCGCCAATCAGAAATGTTCCAACTACAATATACCTTTTTATAACTCCCACCGTTTGGTACCCCTTCTTGATTCCGTACCGCCCGATTTGCAATCTGCTTTCCTGACTTGAATCTTGTTCCTTTACAGCTCCTATCCTTTATCACTGGAGTTTTCTTATAGCTCCTGCTCATATTTCATTACTCCGATATATTCCGCTTTAATCGACTAAATCATCATTCCAACAATTCTTTTAGTGTCTTCATAATATCCGGAACATCATACGGTTTTGCCAGATGACCGTTCATGCCTGCCTCCATTGCAATCTGACGATCCTCCTCAAATGCATTTGCCGTAACCGCTACAATGGGGATACCGGCCTTTTCATTATCCTCCAGTGCGCGAATCTGTCTGGTTGCTTCATAACCATCCATTTGGGGCATTTGAATATCCATCAGGATAATGTCATAGTACCCCGCAGGTGCGGATTTCATTTTTTCCACCGCCTCCGTACCGTCATTCGCAATCTCAACTGCAAGACCGACTTCCGTCAGCATATTCTCTGCAAGCATCTGATTCAGTTCGTTATCTTCCGCCAGCAAAACACGTTTTCCGGAGAAATCCGGTTTGGCCTCAGCTTCACTCTTTTCCTCTGTCTGTTTATCCAAAGATATCATAAGCGGCCGGGCCATGACATTTCTGAGTTCGGACATGAAAAGCGGCTTTGAACAGAAAGCCGTTACGCCGGCCTCTCTTGCCTCTTCCTCGATATCCGACCAGTCATACGCCGTCAGAATGATAATCGGCGCGCTGCCTCCAATTACTTTGCGGATTCTCCGTACGGTTTCAATTCCGTTTAAATCCGGCATCTGCCAGTCAATAATATAAACCCGGAATTCATCCGCTGAATCCAGTGCATCCTTTGCACGTATCACTGCTTCTTTTCCGTAGTTCGTCCAGTCGGGACGCACTCCAATCTCGCGCAGCATAGAACAAACGGAAAGGCAGGTATCAGTATCATCATCAGCCACAAGTACACGTACGCCCTGCAGTTCCGGAATCGGCTCAAACTTCGCGGATATATTGCTGATTTTACAGGGAAGTTCTACAATGAATTCGCTACCCTTGCCTTCCGTGGAATTCACCATAATCACTCCGCCCATCATATCAACAATTTTCTTTGCGATTGCCATACCAAGACCTGTCCCTTGGATGCCGCTGACCGTACTTGTCTTTTCACGGGAGAATGCTTCAAAAATGGATTTCCGGAATTCTTCGCTCATACCGATTCCGTTATCTTTGATACGAAATTCAAAATTAGCGATGTTATCGACAGACGACGGCTTCTCGATAACCCGGAAGGTGATTTTGCCTCCTGCAGGTGTAAATTTAATCGCATTAGACAAAATATTTAAAAGCACCTGATTCAGCCTGAGTTTATCCGTAATAATATCCTCATGCATTACATTCTGCGTATCAATGAACAGTTCCAGCTGCTTGGCGGTAATATTGGACTGGATAATTGTCCTTAAACCATGAATGACATCCGGTAGATGCACATCTGTCTCTTCGATGGTAACTTTTCCGCTTTCAATACGGCTCATATCCAATACATCATTAATCAGGGATAAAAGATGCTGACTGGATACAGAGATTTTTCCGAGATAATCCTGCACCTGTTCTTTATTATCAATGTGCGAAGCCGCCAACGCAGTAAACCCCACAATGGCATTCATTGGAGTACGAATATCATGGGACATATTGTTTAGGAAAACAGTCTTTGCTCGATTGGCATGCTCCGCAGCTACCAGTGCATCAGACAGTGCTTTCTGACTTTCCGCAAGCTCAGCATTCTTTAACTCAAGATTCTGACGGGCTTTTTCCTGTTCTTCCACTTCCTTCCTTGTGCGCCGGACATCCCGCACAAGCAAAAATACAATCACAACGACAATAATCAGAATAATCGTTCCGACCAGTGCCATATGATCTTTCAATGCATCGATAAAACCGTAAGAGTAAAGGCCTCCGGTATACCGGTAAGAGATACTTTGTGCGTAATCGGTTCCAAGTACATTGATGCCACGATTGAGAAGTTTTAATAGTCCTTCATTACCGATTTCTACTCCAAAACATCTGGCATCATTATAACTGGTCTGGTAGAGCGACAAATCTTCATATTTTTTGTTGCGCAGAATATCGTTTGCTCTTAGTCCATTTAATGTCACACAGCCTGCCTTACCGGAAAGTAAAGCAGAAAGGCAGTCTTCACTCGACGGATAGAAGGTAATTTCAGCATCGGGATAATTCGTCCGCACAAAGTAATACTGCATTCGGTTGTTCTCATTAACTGCAAAATGCTCTGTTGTCTTTTCGCTGAACTCACCCTTATAGACTAAATCCGCATGGGAAGAGGATACGGGATTTGACAGATAGATTCCGCTCTCTTCTGAATAATACAGTCCACCGCCCACCGGGAATGCCACATCGATTTGTCCCGAACTAACGTCGGCAACCATAGCGTCGTAGTTTGAATATCCACTGTATGTGACATTTATGTTCTGCATTCCAAGTCCGTCCAGAATCGCAGGAATAATATCTTTGACAATACCCGTCACGTTCCCCTGTTTATCCGTATCGCTGTACGGCAGATAATTATCCAGATAACCGACATGGAGTGAGGTATGATGATTCATCCAGTCCCGTTCGGCCTGCGAAAATGCCATTGCCGTCACACTGACCGAATAATATTTCGCCCGTAGTGAATTCAGATAATTGGGCTCCTCCGTTGCAAGCAATGATTGTGCGGAGTTTAGCTCTGCTAAAAGATCCGGGCGCTTCTTATTTATGCACAGGTAATAATCGGATGTGCCGAAAACGGTCAGCACTTCCGAATGCTCTCTTCCATGAGCGCCGTCACTTTCCGCCGCAAGAATATCCACCTCATGAGAATCGAATGCTTCAAATAACTGCGTGTAATCGGAATACGTAACCACTTCTGCCTTTATGTGATTGTCTTCCAAATACTGGTTCAGGGTACCGACCATTGCGCTGTCCAGCACACCGATTTTACATTTATTCAAAGTAGCGGGATCCGCGGAAATGTCGCTATCTACATCGTGCTTAACCAGGTAATAGGATTCTTTACCCATTACAGCATTCGGATAGCCGATTATTTCGGCACGGTCTTCTCTCCACGCCAGACCGGCAAGCAAATCAATCTCGCCATCGAGAAGCATTTGATAAAGATCACCAAACTCCCCATAGACATATTCATATTTCCAGCCAGTATATTCCGAAAGCTTTCGATAGTATTCATAGGCATAGCCGTTCTTGACCTCACCTTCTTTAGCTCCCTCTTGAAAAACTTCGTTCTCGTAATAACCTACTCGAACTACTTCCGGCTCTTGATCAGCATATGCATTAATCCGGTAACCAATAATAAAGAACACTATCGTGAAGATGAAGAGAATAAATCTATGTAGCAGCACCCTGTGATGTTTAATATGAATTCGTTTCATTGTTTTTTCCCTCTCCACTATCCATAAATCGTTCACTTGGTTTTTTGCCATCTTGATTACTCCTTTCCGTGAGGCAGCCGGAACGTCAGAGATATGCATCTTCAGTATATCATGTCCCGACTGCCTGCGCGATAGATTGTTTCTTCATTTTCCTCGTTTTTTGCAAAAACAGCGGTAGCTTTAAACTGAACCGATAATCTATTAATTTACATAGATTTTACATACAGATTATTACATACAGATTACCTGAAATACACTTTAGCATTCTATAGTATCCTCAAAAAAAGAGGTATTATGGACGTTATATCATTTCTGAATCTATTCGGCGGTATCGGCTTATTTCTATTTGGAATGAGTTATATGGGGCAATCTCTGGAACGTCTGGCAGGGGATGGACTTGAACGAATATTAAAAGCACTCACCACAAGTAAGAAAAAAAGCGTGGGTATACTGAAAGGTTTTGTACTTGGACTTGTTGCAACCGGGATCATTCAGAGTTCCTCCGCCACCACCATCATGTTGATCGGCTTCGTCAGTGCGGGTATTATGCAGGTAAGCCAGGCTGTCCCTGTCGTCTTTGGCGCTAATGTTGGAAGCTGCGTAACAGCACAGTTGCTCCGTCTCGGAGACCTTGGTGGGAGCGGTGTTTTTTTGCAGTTGCTGAAGCCCTCTTCTTTTGCTCCTGTATTGGTTGCTGTCGGAGCATTTATCACCATAAAAAGCAAGAAACAACGCACACGTAATGCAGCAGGTATCTTTCTGGGACTCGGTGTGCTCTTTATGGGAATGACCTTTATGGAGCAGGCATTTGCCCCTTTGAAGGAATCCCGGGAATTCCAGGAACTGTTCACTTCCTTCTCAAATCCGTTTCTTGGCATCCTGATCGGATTACTGCTCTGTGCTTTGATTCAGAGTTCCAGCGCTTTTGTAGGAATTCTGCAGGCACTTTCCGCGACCGGAGCCATAACCTGC
>CADANR010000151.1 GCA_902789265.1 uncultured Lachnospiraceae bacterium
GCACAGCATAAGGACAAAGAAGCTTTTGAAAAAGCAAACGGTATGGAATGCTGCGAATGCGGGTGTTGTTCTTATATCTGCCCTGCAAAGAGACAGCTTACCCAGAGTATTAAGTCCATGAGAAGAATGATTCTCGCGGACAGAAAGAAAAAGTAGGAGGATAGTATGAAGGACATGATGCAGGTATCATCAAATCCGCACGTGCGGTCACGCGTTACTACCTCCATGATTATGTATTCGGTAGTCTTCGCGTTATTGCCGGCAACCATTTTCGGTATTTTCCAGTTCGGATGGTATGCGGCATTAATCGTTGCGGTTACAACGGGAACCGCAGTTCTGACAGAGCATTTATTCTGTCTGATTCAAAAGAAACCCAGCACCGTAAAGGACGGAAGTGCGATTGTTACAGGCCTTCTTTTAGGTCTTAACTTACCGCCGCACATTCCCGTATGGATTGCAATTTTCGGTTCGGTTTTCGCAATTGTTGTAGTAAAGCTTTTGTTCGGAGGACTGGGACAGAACTTCATGAACCCGGCACTCGGTGCAAGATGCTTTTTAGTTATTTCATTTGCAAAATACATGACCAATTTCGACTGCGATGCATTCACCGGTCCGACACCACTTGCATTGATTAAGGACGGACAGCCGGTCAATGTATTCAACATGGTACTCGGTCGTACCGGCGGTACCATCGGTGAAACATCCGTGATCGCAATCGTTCTCGGTGCGTGCTTCTTAATCTGGCTCGGAGTCATCGATCTTCGTATCCCGGGCACGTATATCCTGACATTTGCGATTTTTGTCGTAATTTTCGGAAACAACGGACTGGTTCCTTATTTAACCGGAAGCAGTTCTTCCTTCTTTAATTTAACTTACCTTTGCTCACAGCTTGCCGGCGGCGGTCTGATGCTCGGTGCGTTCTTTATGGCAACGGACTATACGACCAGACCGATTACCAGGAAGGGACAGTACATTTACGGTATTTTACTTGGTATCTTAACCGGTTTGTTCCGTGTATACGGACCGAGTGCAGAGGGTGTATCCTATGCAATTATTCTTGGAAACTTAGTTGTGCCTTTGATTGAGAAATTCACGATGCCGAAGGCCTTCGGGAAAGGAGGCGAGCGCAGATGAGCAAAGAGAAAAATCAAAGCCCTGTAGCAGGCATTGTAAAAGACACTTTGATTATTTTTGCGATTACTCTGGTGGCCGGTCTGGTTTTGGGATTCGTATATGAACTTACCAAAGAGCCGATTGAAATCCAGAAAATGCAAAAGCAGGCGGATGCCTGTGCGGAAGTCTTCAAGGAGGCGGACGAAAGCGGAAACTTAAAAGAAGTGCTTCCGTTACATTTCGAGGAAGTCGAAGTAAACGGTCTTGCACAGAATGCGGTTGCAAAAGAGTATCCGGACATTAAAGCTTCAGTAACCGAGGTTTACGAAGCAAGAACCGAGGATGATAAGCTTTACGGATATGTGATTGCTGTAGAGACCAAGGAAGGATACGGCGGTGTGCTCCGGTTCTACATGGGAATCACCATGGACGGTATTTTAAAAGGTATTTCCATCCTGGAGATTCATGAAACACCGGGTCTCGGTATGAGAGCACCGGAGGTACTGGTACCGCAGTTCAGAAATGTTACGGGACCTGAGTTTACGGTAACGAAATCCGGCAAGACAAATGATACCGAGATTGATGCGATTACCTCTGCAACCATCACTTCCAAGGCAGTGACAAGAGGCGTGAATTACGGTATGAAATATTTTGAAGAATTGAAGGAAGGAGGGATTCAGTAATGAAATCTGCATTTGAAAGATTATATAACGGAATCATCAAAGAAAATCCCACCTTCGTACTTATGCTCGGTATGTGCCCGACACTTGCGGTAACAACCTCTGCATTTAACGGTCTCGGTATGGGACTTTCCACCATGGTGGTGCTAGCACTTTCGAACCTTTTGATTTCTGCGCTTCGCAAAGTCATTCCCGACAAAGTGCGTATCCCTGCATACATCGTTATTGTTGCATCGCTCGTTACGGTGGTTGGACTTTTGATGGAGGCATACCTTCCCGGAATGTATGCATCTCTTGGTATTTACATTGATTTAATCGTTGTAAACTGCATTATCTTAGGACGTGCGGAATCCTTCGCATCCAAGAATAAAATGTGGCCGTCGCTCTTTGACGGAATCGGTATGGGACTCGGATTTACCTTAGCACTTACCTTAATCGGTATGGTAAGAGAGTTCTTCGGATCCGCATCCATTTTCGGACTTACAGGACCGAAGGTATACGGAACAACGGTACCGATTCTTTTGGTAGAACTTGTAAACAAGGTATTTAATCCTGCATCTTCCTCAGGCGTTGTAAGAGGTTTGAATGAATTTTTTGCAGGAGAGTTCGGCAGCTTTTCACCGATCGGAATTCTGGTTATGGCACCCGGTGCGTTCTTCGTACTTGCAATTCTTACCGCCATCCAGAATGCGATTAAAGCAGCAGGAGAAGCAAAGGGCAAGGATATGAGCAAGATCCAGTCCGGCTGTTCTTCCGACTGCTTACATTGTGCTGAAAGCGGTTGCGCGAAGAGACTGGTAGAGCCTGAAAAAGTTACAAAGAAGGCCGATGATGAAACTACAAAAGTAGTTGAATCAAAAGAAACAGAGAATAACGGAAAGGGGGAAGAGTAAATGAACGGAAATTATTTTGTGAATTTACTGATTATCGCAATCAGTTCCTCCCTGGTATCAAACGTAGTATTAAGCCAGTTCTTAGGCCTATGTCCCTTCCTTGGAGTTTCCAAGAAAGTAAAGACGGCAAGCGGAATGGGCGCGGCGGTAATTTTTGTAATTACCTTATCGTCACTGGTGGCGGGTCTGATTTATAAATTCATCTTAACGCCGCTTCATATTACGTACTTGAAAACAATTGTGTTTATTCTGATTATTGCGGCACTTGTTCAGTTTGTGGAGCTCTTCTTAAAGAAATTTGTAAAGCCGTTATATGAGGCTCTCGGCGTGTATCTGCCGCTTATCACCACGAACTGTGCGGTACTCGGTGTTGCAATTAACAACGTAAATCTCGGATATGATATTTTAACGGGTGTGGTAAACGGATTCGCGACCGCTGCAGGTTTTGCGCTTTCCATTATCATTCTTGCAGGTATCCGTGAGAAAATGGAATATAATGACATTCCGAAGCCGTTCAGAGGTATGCCGATTGTCCTTGTTACTGCGGGACTGATGGCGATTGCCTTCTGCGGATTCACGGGACTGATTTAGGAGGTGACCGGAGAATGAGTGTAACAGGAATTATTATAGCAGTTGCCGTTGTGGCATTCGTCGGTTTGTTTATCGGTATCTTTCTCGGTGGCGGATCGAATGTATTCAAAGTGGAAGTGGATGAAAGAGAAGAAAAGATTCTGGGTGTACTCCCCGGTAATAACTGCGGCGGATGCGGATATCCCGGATGCAGCGGTTGTGCAGCAGCAATTGTAAAAGGCGAAGCACCGGTTTCGGCGTGTCCTGTCGGCGGTGCCGATGTAGCAGCCAAGGTCGGCGAAATCATGGGTGTTGAAGCAGGAGAGAGCAAACGGATGGTGGCATTCGTAAAGTGTCAGGGTGACTGCGAGAAGACGCATGAAGATTATGCGTATTCCGGCCAGAAGGACTGTCAGATGATCGCTTATATTCCGAATCAGGGACCGAAAAGTTGTAACTCCGGCTGTCAGGGATTCGGAACATGTACTTTGGTTTGTCCGTTTGATGCAATCCATGTTGTAAACGGTGTGGCATTAGTTGATAAAGAGAAATGTAAAGCCTGCGGCAAATGTGTTGCGGTTTGTCCAAGAGGCTTAATTGAGTTAATTCCGTATGATGCGCCTTACGTGGTAGCCTGCTCGTCCAAGTCCAAAGGACCACAGGCAATGAAGGAATGTACTGCCAGCTGTATCGCCTGTGGCATGTGCGCAAAGAACTGCCCGTCGGAAGCAATTACGGTGGAAGATATGCATGCACACATCGATTACGGGAAATGTATCGGATGCGGAACCTGCGTGGAGAAATGTAAGAGAAAGAGTATATTGGAGCATTAAGCTAAGTGGCAGAGTAATCTGCCACTTTTTTTGTGCCTTAATGGGACCACAGGAACTGTCCCCGTGGCTACATTTTGCCCTTTGGGGATATTTGTGGTAGAATAGTTTCAGGTGTGAAAGACCATACAAGCATGTCATTCAATATTACGAAACCGACCGCATGGGCATTACGCATCATTCCAATTATGTAAGATTCATGGAAGAAGCGAGAGTGGATTACTTAAAGCAGCTCGGCTGGGATTATGCAAAGCTTGAGAGCATGGGCGTGGTTTCTCCGGTTGTCAAAGTGGAATGTCAGTACAAGGTGCCGACCACTTTCGAGGATGAACTTCGCATTACGGTTTTGGTAAAAGAGTGCACCGGCATTCGTATCCGCTTTCTTTATCAGATGAAGGACCAGCGCGGCGTAATCGTCTGCACGGCGGAAAGCGAGCACTGTTTCGTATCTGCAGAAGGAAAGATTATTCGCGTTGACAAAGAATTTCCGGAATTCTATGAAGTATTGAAAGCAAAAAGCGAAGAGCATTCGATGTAAACGGAATCATTCATGTAATGAATGCATTTAATGAAATAAAAGCAAGAATACTATAAGTTACATAAGGGGGTAAATTATGAACTTAAGTCTTGATGAGAAATTATCACTCGTTACAGGTGTCGGTTTCTGGCACACGAAATCCTTTGGCGGAAAAATCAATCACCTCGAGTTGTCCGACGGACCTCACGGTATCCGTAAGCAGGCAGAAGGGGCAAATAACAACAACAGTGAACCTGCGATTTGTTATCCGACCGCTTCAGCGCTTGCATGCACCTTCGATACCGGTATTGTCGGCCGAATCGGTGATGAACTCGGAAAAGAATGCAAAGAAAAAGGCGTATCCGTTCTTTTGGGACCGGGCGTGAACATGAAACGTTCCCCTTTATGCGGACGAAATTTCGAATATTTTTCCGAGGATCCGTACCTTGCCGGTAAAATCGCCACATCCTTTATTAATGGTGTCCAGCAAAACGGTGTGGGTACCAGCTTAAAACATTTTGCCGCAAATTCCCAGGAAACGCACAGAATGCGTTCCGACAGTGTCATTGATGAAAGAACGCTTCGGGAAATCTATTTAAAGGCATTTGAGATGGTTGTAAAAGGTGCTCAGCCTGCAACAATCATGGCATCCTATAACCTGATTAACGGGAAATATTCCACTGAAAACAAATGGATGTTAACCGATGTTTTACGTAATGAATGGGGCTTTGAAGGGCTTGTAGTATCCGACTGGGGTGCATGTACGAACCTTACCAAAGCGATTAAGGCAGGAATGGATCTGGAAATGCCGGACAGCTTTGAAGTGCATAAGAATGCGCTTAAGAAGGATTTGGAAGAAGGCAATATCACGGAAGAAGAGATTGACCTTGCGGTGAACCGTATCTTGGAGGCAATTGATAAATACGGTCTGTCCGACGAAGAAGAAGCGGCAATTAAAGTGCTGACTATGGAAGAATATCTTGCAAAAGAGTCCACGAAACGACGTCATGAACTTGCATATCAGGCAAGCGTCAGTGCAGGAGTTTTATTGAAGAATGAAGGAATTTTGCCTCTTCATCCGGATGATAAAATCGCTGTCATCGGTGATCTTGCCATCCAGACAAGATTTCAGGGTGGCGGAAGCAGTCATATCAATGCAGGCAAATATCCGACCGTGCTTGACTGCTTAAAGGAACATTATCCGAATCTGACCTTCGCAAGAGGCTATGACTGCATGGAGCTTACGCTGGATGAAGTAATGGAAGAGGAAGCAATTTCCGTAACAAAGGATTCGGAAATTATCGTATATTGCGGCGGTCTGACCGACCTTGCGGAAGGCGAAGGATATGACCGCGATACCTTCAAGATGCCGGAGAATCAGATTCATTTGATTCATAAGCTGATGGAACTCGGAAAGAAAATCGTATTCCTTTCCTTCGGCGGTGCACCGTTTGAGATGGAGTGCCTGGAGCAGTTTGATTCCGTTCTTCATATGTATTTAGGCGGTGAAGCGGTAGCGGAAGCTGCAGTTGCCCTTTTACTCGGACTTGAGAATCCGAGCGGTCATTTAGCGGAAACCTGGCCCTTATATATGAAGGATACACCGGCATATTCGAACTTCGGAAGCCGCGAAAAACATGTTCTTTATAACGAGGGATTGTTCATCGGATATCGTCATTACAACACCAAGAAAATCCCGGTACAGTTCCCGTTCGGATACGGTTTATCTTATACGGAATTTGAATATGATAATCTTCAGGTGGAAAAAAAGGAAGACGGATTTACGGTAACCTTTACCGTAACCAATACCGGAAACCGTTCCGGAAAGGCTGTTCCGCAGCTTTATGTACGTAACTGCAAGGGAGATTTCGAAAGAGCGGATGTGGAGCTTCGCGGCTTTACCAAGATATCGATTAATCCGGAAGAGAGTAAGGAAGTAAGCTTTGAACTTGGTTTAGATGCTTTTCAGATTTATGACGTGCAGAAACACGACTGGGTAATTCCGGAAGGAGAGTACGGCATATTGATT
>CADANR010000152.1 GCA_902789265.1 uncultured Lachnospiraceae bacterium
TTCCGAGAATATGTCCAAGCAAATCCGGATTATTCAAGTGTTTCCTGGAGAAATTAACGGATACACGCGGAGGACGTCTTCCTTCATCAATCCATCTTCTGATATCGGCACAAACCGTCTCAAACATATAGAAATCCAGTTCGCAGATATCCATATTTGTCTCTAAAATCGGGATAAATTCCATCGGCATTACAATTTTGCCGTCCCTAAACCATCTGCAAAGCGCTTCCGCGCCGACCACTTCACCGGTATTGACATCCACCTTCGGCTGGTAATATGCCACAATTTCCTTCTTCTCCAAGGCTTCTGCAAACATTTTTCTGATATTGTTTGCATGATCACGCATTCGGATCAGTTCCTTATCATAAAATAAGACATCCAGGCCTCTTTGCTTTGCCATCATGGCTACCGGATAGACTCTGTCCATAATCTGCGTAGGGGTAAATACTTCGACATCCTCCGTAATCATATAAATTCCCGCTCTTGCGGAAACTATAACTTTTCTGTCATTTTCCTTATCGTATACAATCGGAGTACCGGCTAAATCGTCCAGAATTTTATCCCTTAATTCGTTTCGGAAAAACAGGATAAAATTATCACCGCCGAGTCTGCAGATATGCGCGTCCTCGCCGATTTCTCCCTTGAGAAATTCATAAAATTCCTTCATTACAATATCACCGGCTTTTCTGCCGATTTCCTGATTGATTGCGGTAAAATTCTTAAGATTTATACAAGTTGCGCAGTAGCCGTACTGTTCTCCGGCAACAATTTTACGATCGATAAAACGCATCAGAGATCGACGATTGTAAAAACCGTCTTCATCCGTGAATGCATAGATTTCAACGGTTTTCTGCAGACGGTTTCTGGAAATAAAGCTCATTACCAGACGATAGACCATTTCGACTTTCTCTCTTTCAAGTTCCGAAAGCGGCTCCTCGTCTTCTGACATATAAAGAGTACCCTTAATCACAACTCCGGACGGCGGACAGATTCGTAGTTGAATAATCGGCACGCCCTCTTTACCATTGTCGAAATCAACCAGTATCTCTCCCTTTCCTTCCTCTTCCATGCGGACGCTTTTATAAAATTCCGTCACTCCCTTGGAAAGTCTGAACATCTCGCAAAATTCACGTAAAAGCGCAACAAACTTCTCCCTGTCGAAATTTCCGTAACGGCAGGTCATATCTGTAATCTCTTCCATGAGCTTATAATATTTTTCAAGTCGTTCCTGATCCATAAATATATCCCACGTTTTACGAATACACAATTATTTAAACTATTATAACATGGACTTTACAGCAATGGAATGTCATAAACATAAACTATTATGAACTTTATATGAACTAAAAAACTATTCCAATGCTTTCAGAAAATAATCCAGAATTTCTTTATATCCGTCCCTGTCCACATATACGATATCCGCATGAGGAGAGCCCTCGCTTTCATAAACCGACAGTTCCGCAGGCGATGCTTCAACACTTTCCCTGATTGTATTTAATGAAATCTCCGGTATCACTTTGTCCTCTTTTGCGAGTAATAAAAGTACGGGTGCGGTATTTTGTTTCAGTTTTCCATACGGATTCTGCTCATCAAAGGAATAGCCGACAATACTTTTATTGAATTTCCCGGCAAGTTTGTTCTGAATTGCAGGTGCCCCAGTCAGCTCATCCATCGCTCCCATCGGACAATCCAGCACAACGAAATCAAGTTTCTCCCTAAGTCCGTCATTATCCAGCGCATCTTCGCAGGCGGCTCCGCCCAGAGACTGTCCCCAGATGCCCTTTATATAATATTCCGGAGAACTGTCGCAAGCATACTGAAATACATCCTCAACATCTTTTCCTTCATAATACCCGTAGGAAGTATACTCCCATGTACTCTCACCGAATTTGCGCTCATCAAAGCTGAATACTTCATAACCTTCTTCCAAAAAAAGCTCTGCTTCGGGATAAATTCCGATATGACTGGAATTCATGCCGTGCGCCATTACCACAAAGCCTTTTGCTTCTGCTTCCGGAATGAAATGAAATACCGGAATGACATATCCGATATTCTCCGAAGAAGGAAGATTTAAGGATGTCATTTGATATGTTTTTTCAAACTCGTCCGCATCCATTGATGTTTCTTCATCAAGCCAGGCTTTCATATTTGCTTCCCGGGTTCTTTCAGAGTCTCCTTTGCCTTTTAAAACCTGCACTTCGATAAAAGATGCAACCGGCAATGCGGCAATCAGATTGACAAGCAGAAAGATTCCGACAATCCAGAGGACGATTTTAAGTGCCTTGGGCATTTTCTTTTTGGTTTTCTCCATTTTTGTATACCTGTCCTTACTTAAATTTACTAACCGATTATATCAAAAATGTCACCAACGGGCAAAGTGTCAGATTCGCTGACACCTTTAATCCCGTGGTGACATAGTTCGCATAAATAATCAGTATTTTATTTCATCGAATTCTGGCAACCTATAAATACCGGAAGTCCTGTTTCATTCTCTACAATTGCATATACGAAAGGTCTGTTCAGAATAACATACTTGGATTCATCCATCATAACAGCATTCTTCGTACGCATTTCAACCACAGTTGCAGCTGCAGCCTTTGTTCCTTTTCGGTCCACTTCGATATGTGTCTTGTGAAGAATTCTTCCGATCCAGATAGCTGCAGGACTTCCGTCCGTTGTTTCCATCATTTCATGGAAATTTGCCTGTGCCGGATCAAACGGGTTATCCATGCCCAATTCTTTATAGGTATCATTTAATTCAATTCCGAAATCATTGGTAAACTCCGGAATCTGCACGGTAACCTCCGTATAATCCGCCTCCCTGACAGTCTTTGCAAAATCAATTTTACTATTATTTATCTTTGCAATCAGTTCTTCCGGGCTTTCATTTTCCGCCGGAAGAATTCCGACAAATGAATACTCTCCGCCCTTATATGGTTTTACAAACCCCTGTCCGTCCGCTATGGTAAAGTATCTGTTTTCCTTACTTCCCATCATGGTAATTTTGGAAGTGCTGCCGTCAAGATTGGAAAATTCCCGGTCCTCATAAATCTTGTCATCTTCATACTGTTCCATCCATTCTCCTTCAAATGCAATGGCGTTCACCAGATACATCTTTGCATTCGGATGAATGGAATCCAGAATTTCCGGAATCATTCCGTTCGTTTCATCATTCACCCAAAGATTGATATCGGCTAAAGTCTGTTCATCGAAGGGTGCTAAGAATACATCCGCATTATAAAAACCGACAGCCTGATCTAAGAAATGATCCTTCATCGCAAACTTCCCGTCATTCTTAAACCAGATGGAATTTGCTATATTCCATTTGACATCATCCGCATTCATAAAGCGGTTTGACAAATGCTTCATCAGCGGATTTAATTGATCTATTTTTATTCCGCCGTTTACGATGTTTTCCATCTGGGAAAGTGTATCCCCGGCTGCTCCGTTCTCGGTCATACCAAGTGCAAAATCAATTGAAATCGGGGAAAGGAGAACATTCTCACCCTCTTTTTCCGCCATTACTTCTTCAAATAGCGCAAGTGATGCATCGGATAAAGATGCTGTTTCGGCATCCGTAGGAAGTGCTTCTTCGGCATCCACGCCGGTTCTTCCTTCCGTCAGATTCACGGAATCTCCGCTTACTTCCGTCGGCTCTTCGACTGCCAGCGGATTTGTTCCGTCCGATACTTCGGAAGTCGGTCTTGTATTTCCGATTTGCGTACATCCGGCAAGCAACATCACCGCTGATAATATTCCAAGCATTCTCAGTAATTTTTTTCTCATTGTGTTTTCCTCACCTTATAAAATTTGGCAGAAGACATCTTTCGTGCCCCTACAATATTATATACGATTTTGAGTATTTTTTTTATGGATTTATAAAAAAGAGTCGCTTGCGACTCTTTCGCGCCCGAGCGGATTGCGAAGCAATATTTACATTTCCGCGAGGTGCGCATCCTGCGGAGCATTTTGCTTGCATAAAATAACCCGGAAACAGATATCCCTGTTTCCGGGGTTTATTCATGAAAAATCGATTTAAATCAGAACTTTCCTGCCTTTGCAGCTTCTTCGATGGAAACTGCGGTAGAAACGGTCATACCAACCATCGGGTTGTTACCTGCGCCGATAAGACCCATCATTTCTACGTGAGCGGGAACGGATGAAGAACCTGCGAACTGTGCATCGGAATGCATACGTCCCATGGTATCGGTCATACCGTAGGATGCAGGACCTGCAGCCATGTTATCCGGGTGAAGGGTACGTCCGGTACCACCGCCGGATGCTACGGAGAAGTACTTCTTTCCTGCTTCTACGCGCTCTTTCTTGTAGGTACCTGCAACGGGATGCTGGAATCTGGTCGGGTTGGTGGAGTTACCGGTGATGGAAACATCAACGTTCTCTTTCCACATGATTGCAACACCTTCCTGAACATCGTTTGCACCGTAGCAGTTAACCTTTGCACGGGGTGACTCGGGATCTTTGGAGTAGCATTTTCTAAATACTTCCTCAACCTCGCCGGTGAAGTAATTGTACTTGGTCTCTACATAGGTAAATCCGTTGATACGGGAAATAATCTGTGCAGCGTCTTTTCCAAGTCCGTTAAGGATTACACGAAGCGGTTTCTGACGAACCTTGTTAGCTTTCTCTGCGATACCGATAGCACCTTCAGCAGCTGCAAAGGACTCATGTCCTGCAAGGAATGCGAAGCACTCGGTATCTTCTTCAAGAAGCATCTTTCCTAAGTTACCATGTCCGAGACCTACTTTACGACGGTCAGCTACGGAACCGGGAATACAGAATGCCTGAAGTCCGATACCGATTGCAGCTGCAGCGTCAGCAGCCTTGCGGCAATTTTTCTTAATAGCAATGGCAGCACCAACGGTGTATGCCCATTTTGCATTTTCAAAACAGATGGGCTGAATGCCCTCAATTAAATGATAAACATCAATACCTGCTGCATCGCAGATATCCTTACACTCTTCGATGGAAGAGATGCCGTACTCCTTTAAGCAAGCAAGAATCTGAGGCTCTCTTCTTTCATATGATTCAAATAATGCCATAATGATTTGTCCTCCCTTTCTTACTCTTTTCTCGGATCGATTAACTTCACTGCATCAGCAACACGTCCGTACTGTCCGGAAGCTTTCTCAAGAGCGGTCTGAGCATCATCGCCCTTCTTGATGAAGTCCATCATCTTACCAAAGTTAACATACTTGTAACCGATAATCTCATCATTCTCATCAAGTGCAAGATTGGTGATATAACCATCGGTAAGTTCCAGATAACGAGGTCCCTTCTCCAAAGTACCATAAGTGGTACCGATCATGGTTCTGGTTCCCTTTCCTAAGTCTTCAAGACCTGCACCGATCTGAAGTCCGTCCTCGGAAAATGCAGACTGGGTTCTGCCGTAAACGATCTGTAAGAATAACTCTCTCATTGCGGTATTGATAGCATCGCAAACAAGGTCGGTATTCAATGCTTCGAGAATGGTAAGTCCCGGAAGGATTTCAGCAGCCATAGCTGCGGAATGGGTCATACCGGAGCATCCAAGTGTTTCCACCAATGCTTCCTGGATAATACCGTCTTTTACGTTTAAGGAAAGCTTGCAAGCTCCCTGCTGAGGTGCACACCAGCCAACACCGTGAGTGTAACCGGAGATATCCTCAATCTTCTTTGCCTGTACCCATTTCGCCTCTTCGGGGATGGGAGCAGCGCCATGATGTACACCCTGGGTAACGGGGCACATATTCTTGACTTCTGTTGAGTAAATCATATGATCCTCCTTTATAAAGTTATTTAATACATTACCTGTATTGGGATTACAGTTTAAAAACGTTTGAATCGTTAATTCTGTAACGTATCTATTTTACCAAATGAAACCATAAAAAAACAGAGCATAATTAAGAAATTTACAAAAAATTCAAAACTATGGCAGCATTACCAAAGCGGAGGTCCCTCCCAGAGCTTGATGACCACATCGTCACCGATCATCTTAATGGAACCTTCTTCGGGCCAGCAGGGCATTTCTTCATATTCCTGACTCTGCACTGCCGCCAGATATTCTCCGTCCGAGATATATCCTGCATCCACACCTAAGAAATCCCAGAAGAAATGATACCGGCACATCGTCATTCCATACATATTATCCCAGAACACAGGGCCTCCCTCCTGCTCCGCAAAACGGAAAATCTTCGGATACCGGTCTTTTACCGTGTCATACGGAAAGCACCCTCCCATAACAATATGTGTCTGATTCTTCACATAGCCGTCCATATCGTAGATTTCTTCCATCATCTGCATGGCCTGCTGAATCGCATGATCATAGGAAAGCTTATACATCATAGCGGTACAGTTTGCGGAAATCACGTATCCCCAGAGTAGTCCGACAATCAGAAGTACAGATAAATAACTGCAGATATTTCCTATAATCTGTTCCTTTGCATATTCCAGCAGAATAAAGAGAAGTGCAAACAAAAGCACGTACTGATATCTTAAAATATCACGCATTCCGTTAGACGGCATGAGAATCAAAAGGAAATTCATACCAATCGGCAAAAGAAGCGTTGCAAGAACAAAGGTAATCGTTCCGGCGATTGATTTTTCCTTAATCTTTTTAATTAAAACCAGAATAAACAAAATTGCAATTACAACAAAAATCCCCGTATACAGGTATTTGCGTGCAAGCACATCGGATTTGAAATAGGAAAAGAACCATATATAAGAATATTTCAGCGAAAATCCGATATTTTTAAAAATTTCCTTTACGGAAAAATCACTTACTCTTCCGTCCGCTCCGGTATGGAAAATGAACATCATCAGCTTCGAAAAAGGCTGATTTATAAGGCATGCCACGATCCCTGCGGCTGCAGTAAAGCCGAAATCGGTCAGGTATTTTTTCATATTCTTTTCATACAGGGAATCATAAACAAGCATAACAAGGGCAAATGCGGAAACTGCGCCGATATATGCCTGATAGGAACCGAGCATGAAAAGGAAACAAAGGGTACCTAAGATATACCCATACACTTTTCGCTTCCGGATAAACCAAACTCCCAGAATTACCATAAGGAATGAAAAGGAATATGCAAGCGCCATATAAAGAAACGCAAAATGATGCAGAATAATCGGGAAACTAACCATTAAAGCAGTTAAAAGAATCGCCGGTAATTTTTTTTCTATATGAAGCATTCTTAGAATGATATAAGCGGATATCCCGATCATCAGGCAGTATCCGAGCACCGTTACCACGGGAATGATGACATTTTTTCCGGCTGCTTCATTAATAAAACGAAGCATCCAGCGTGCCTGCGAAGTCGAATAATCGGCGTTCCTGTAATAATGTACTCCTTCATTGAGCGTATCCGGGCAGCCGAGTCCGTAAATCATTTCATAGAAATAACAAAGAACGCTTGTAATTATCGTAGTAATAAGCGTTGTTTTCCAAATCCCGTCCGTACCGGCAAATTTGGAATATGCTTGAGAAAAGGCTTCGGAAGGGTTCTTCTTCATCCAGCCAGGCATCCCTTTTTGTTTCATGGATTTCTCCTTTTTTTAAATCTCTGTTTCAGAATCATTATTTGAATCCTGTTTTTGAATCAATTACCGCATGAAAAGGATCTCCTTTGATACGCAATGGAATCCGCAGTCACACTACCATATTGTAATTCCTATCCTCTTTCTTGGCAAGAAAGGAATACCGGCGCAGTTGAAATATC
>CADANR010000153.1 GCA_902789265.1 uncultured Lachnospiraceae bacterium
AGTTTGCAACGGCATTTTCTCCCTCATTTAGAAATCACTTAAGGTTGCAAACAAAATCAAACCTCGTCGAAGTATTGCCAATTGCGACGTGAGCCACAATTGTAAATTCTGGAAACCATACTTTATTGAATGACTTGCCTAAAAAAACTAATTTTGATAAGATATAAATTTGGGTATTAATGTAAATTCAGGAGAGAGTGATGGGTCCTTTAATTGCGATAACAGTAGTAGTTGTGCTTCTTCTCGGCGGAGTAATTTTTATGCTTGCGTATACCACCCCGATTGCGGAAAAGGTGTACCGCGAGTATCTGGTGAATCCGAACCCGAATGACAGGAAAAGAGAGTGTTCCTGCGTAACGAACGAAGAGCAGGTGGCGATGTGGAATGCCGGCTGTGAGTGGGGAGAAGCAAGAAAAGATAAAATGAGGGAAGTGGAGGTTACGCGTGACGGCCTTCGTTTCCTTGGAGAATATTATGATTTCGGGTATGACCGTGCGGTAATCATTCTGCCGGGCAGATGCGAGTGCTTAAAGTATTCCTATTTTTATGCAAAGCCGTATGAGGATGCGGGCTTTAACGTACTTGTGATTGACCAGCGTTCTTACGGATTAAGCGACGGGGAATTCAATACCATCGGAAAAGAGGAGTGCGAGGATTTGCGCGTCTGGATTAAATTCGTGGAAAATGAACTTGGTATTCATAATATCTGGTTACATTCCATCTGTGTCGGATCTTCCACGGCAGTGCTTTTAACTTCTTCCGGAACCTGTCCCGAAAGCATTAAAGCGATAGTTATGGACGGATGCTTTATTTCCTTCCGTGAAAGCTTCCGTACCCACATGATTGACCTTCATAAGCCGACTTTCCCGGTTTTGAACATGGTCATGAACAAAATCAAAAAGAATACCGGAACGGATGTGGACAAAGTTGCGCCGATTAAATTGATCGACAAAGTGAAGATTCCGGTTTTATTCCTTTACGGTGAGAAGGACATCTTCTCAAGACCGGATAAGAGTAAGCTATTAATTGAGAAATGCGGAAGCGAGATCAAGGAAGTGGAGTGGTTTAAAGAAGGTGCACATTCACATCTCCGTTACACCAATCCGGAGCAGTATGATGCCGCAATCCTGCGTTTTTCGAAGAAGGACATTTTTGCTGAAACATGACAAAAGAAATCAAAGAGCTAATTGAATATAACTGCAATGCTCTAAAGAATTCCGAAGGCACTTACCGTGAAATCTTCGAGGTAATGTTCCGTTTAAGTGACAACGTCATGTATGAAACGGACGACGGATATTTAGTGGAAAAAACCACCTTCGGAGAAGCGAAGGAACGTATCGTTGCCCTGTCCGAAATCATTTTTGATAAAATCGGAGCAACCCACGAATACGTTGCACTTGAGATGGATAACGGACCGGAGTGGATTATCGCCTTCTGGGCGTTACTTCGAAGCGGAAACAAACCTTATCTTGTAAATTTACGTCACCCGAGAGAATTATCGGACGGGATTCTGAGAACCCTGAAGATTAAGTATATTCTGGGAATGCGTTCCACAAAGCTTAAGGGAGAATTCCTGGATTATAACATTCTTTGGAAGAAAGCGGAGAAACTCCTTGCAGGAGAAGCAGGAAACAGTGCATTTGATCCGGAACGTGAATTCGAAAACGAAATCGCTCTTTCGACTTCCGCTACCAGTTTAAAGGAAACCATCTGCTTTTATTCGGGTGAGAAAATGACGAACCAGCTTTTGAATACGAAGGCGGTTTTGAAAGAAAACAAAAGAGTTTCCACGTTCTACAACGGAGAAATCAAGCAGCTTGTATTCCTGCCTCTTTACCACATTTTCGGACTTGTTGCGGTATATTTCTGGTTTTCCTATTTCGGAAGAACCATGGTATTTATGAAGGATTATTCCGCGGAAAGTATCCTGACGGCGGTCAAGTTACATGAGGTGACACATATTTTTGCGGTTCCGCTTTTCTGGAATACGATTGAAAAGGAAATTCGGAAGAAATTAAAGGAAAGAGGACCGAAGACCGAAGCGAAGTTTGAAAAGGGAATTAAAATCTGCACAACTCTGCAGAACATATTCCCGTATGCAGGCGCGAGATGGTCAAAGAAAATCATGCATGAGGTTACCGATGAGCTGTTCGGACCGTCGGTACTTTTCTGTATTACAGGTGGCAGCTACCTGCATGATTCCACGCTTCAGATGTTTAACGGACTGGGCTACGCTCTCTTTAACGGATACGGTATGAGCGAGATCGGAATCACATCCGTAGAGCTTGCGGCAACTCCGAAAAAAAGGAATTTAAACTCCATCGGAAGACCGTTTGAAGGAGTGCAGTACAGATTAAACGAGAACGGTGTTTTAAGCGTGAAGAGTGCATCGGCCTGTTCGAAACGAATGGTTGACGGCGAAATCATTCCGATGGACGAGTGGTTTGAAACCGGTGATATTTTAGAAGAAAAAGACGGCAGATACTACGTTCTGGGGCGTCTCGGCGATGTAGTAATCGGGGAGAATGGAGAGAATATCAATCCCGATGTGGTGGAGCAGGTATTCGATGTGCATGAAGCGTTGAATTTTTCCGTGCTGGGACTTAAGAAAGATATCCTTTCCATGGTGGTTTCATTACCTGCGGAGATTACGGAAGAGGAAGTCCATACACTGATGCAGAGAATTATTGCAGAGAACGGAACCCTGCCTTTAAGTCATCAGGTAAAGGAATTCTATTTTACATATGATGCGATTATGCCGGAGACAGCGATTAAGGTCGGCAGGAAATATCTCCTTCGCGGAATCGAAAACGGAAGCATCAAACTGATTCCGTTCGCGGAATTCAAGGTGGATTTAAATCTGAAGGAAGAAAAGAAACCGCTTACTTCCGAGGTGGCAAGGAAGGTACGTGAAATCATTGCGGAGGGTGCCGGATGCAAGCCGGAGGAAGTCGGAGATGATGACCATCTGATGAATGATTTGGGATGTGACTCCCTGACCTATTACGGAATTTTGATGAAGGTCTGCAACGTATTCGAAATCGAAGTCGAAGGACCGGTTGCAGGTACCTACTATACATTAAGAGATATTGTGGAAAGCCTGGAAGCAAGCAATATCGGGAATGCTTCGGCAGATTTCGCAGGTGCGGAAACGGAAAATGAAGTATTTCATGAAAATAAATATACTGAAGAGATAATTATGCCCGGAGAATTAGGAAATGAAGGATAAAACAATTGAACCACTGGTCGGATTCGTGAAAATAACGGGGTTCCCGACGGCGATTTTTTACATGCGTCCGAAAATCTATTACATGAATCCGAAGAGAAAACATTACAGACTCCCGAAACCCTGTATTGTGATGTCAAATCACACATCGCTTTGGGATCACCCGTTTTATATGAGAGTCTTTTTCTTCCGGACGATTCACTGGCTGATGGGAGAAGTATTATTCCGGAAGAGTAAATTTTTCTCCTGGTTTTTATATTCGATGGGCGGCATTTATGTGGACCGGGAGGCGCATAATTTTGCATGTATCCGTAC
Organism: uncultured Lachnospiraceae bacterium; assembly: GCA_902789265.1. Lineage (GTDB taxonomy): Bacteria > Bacillota > Clostridia > Lachnospirales > Lachnospiraceae > UBA3766. The sequence continues at coordinate 3,542 of CADANR010000153.1, forward strand.
CGCAATAAAGCTTCTCGATCAGGGAAAAACCGTCGGTGTTTTTCCGCAGGGAAGACTTCCGGTTGACGGAAAGCCGTTTCCGTTCATGCCCGGAATTACGATGCTTGCGCTCCGTACCCCGGCTCCGATTGTGCCGGTTTATGTAGACGGAAATTACGGTTTCGGAAAAAGGGTTCATGTCATTATCGGTGAAGAAATTCATATCCGCGATTATACGGACATGAAGGTTCCTTCGGGAGATGAAGTAAGAAGACTTACCAGAATTCTCGAGGAGAAAAATAATGAATTAAAGGCAGAGCTTGAACGGAGACTTGCTGCGGAAAAGAAGAAATGAGCGAAACAAAAAAGGATTCAAAAAAAGAAGTAAAAAAAGATAAAGCCGTGCATATCAAATTTCTGGCGATGGATTTGCCGAGAATTTTTGCC
>CADANR010000154.1 GCA_902789265.1 uncultured Lachnospiraceae bacterium
GTTGTCAGCATACCGGTTGTAACATTGTCATTAATGATGTTGTACATAAGAAGCGGGAATTCCATCTTTAAAGGAAGTTCCGAATTATGCACGTCAAAACCGAATACGGTGATTTTCTGCCCGTCCTTTTCACCGGAGAATGCCACATCCATATCCCCGTCATCCGTACCTGCGACAAGGAACGGATATGCCCAGGAAGGAGTAACATATGCCGTAAGGTTTGCGGCACCGAAATCCATGTTTTCGATATATCTGGTCTCATCCGTCGGAAGCGCTTTCACAAGTGCTCCGTCAATCACGCCCTTGGATTTATAAAGGTTCGGATTCGGTGCATCAAAGATAATCACGTTTCCGTTTTCCGGGAAGTTTGCGGGCATCATGCAGTCGAAAATATAAAGGTCGTACTTCTGTGATACGAAGGAATCAAAGGATGCGATATCGTTTGATTTGGTCACCGTAATTCCTTCCATCAGATCAAGTGCTTTCTCAATATATGCATTCTTTTCCGTCATGAGAAGGATATTAATCTGCTTGTTTTCCGAAACAATGTCGTAACAGATATTATCCAGCATAAGACTGTCCGTACCGTTTAATTCCGCTCTTAATACGGAACCGTCAAAGTTTACTTTGTCAAAATAAACAATCTTGCTCTCGCCGGGTTCGAAGCTTACGCTCTGGCTTGTGATGATCTGATCATCCCCGTAAAGAGTTACTTCCTTCGCGGTTTCCATTTTTCCGTAATTTGTAACTTTCGCCAAAACCACCAGTTTGCCGTTTGAATTTCCGTGGCTTAAATAGTTGATTCCGACATTTTCTTTTTCCTTGTAAACATCAACGATATAACCGGAAACATCCTCCATATCCACGTTGGTGTCCGTAAAGCAGACCGTTGTAAGTGACGGCCACTGGGCCTGCATGGTCTTAACCATTTCCACACCGGCCTGTGTACTGCCGGCTCTCATGGTAGGCTTGATTTCTTTGATTTTCTCAATAACCTCATCCTTATCCTCTGAGGAAGACACTACCAAAACCGCCTCATCGGAACTGGAAATAACGGAAATTCCGGTACCGTTTCTTAATGCTTTCACATAGTCGCATGCTTCCGTAACTGCCTTATCAAACCTTGTTTTTTCACCGTCATGAATCGCGTTCATGCTGCCGGACTGGTCGATAATCACGACGACATGCTCACTGCTCCGGCCGCAATTTTCAAGGAAAGGTCCCATGATTGCAAAAATAAGCAGCAAAAGCAGAATGATCTGCAGAATCATTAACCAGTTTTTCTTCAGTTTTTCCCAGGGTGTATTGGCCTCAATATTCTGATAGGTCTCTCTCCACAGAAATAACGACGGCACTTCGTGTTTGTCCGCCTTCTGTTTCAACAGATACATAAATATAATGACCGGAACCAGCGCAAGAAGCGCCAAAGGCCAAAAATATAAAACTTTCACTATCTTTCCTCCGGTTTAATTATTCGTTGCAAGCTTTGATAAGGAACCGTACAGTAACGAATCCACGCTTGCATCGGAAGAGATCGGAATATAGATTACCGCATGTTTCTTGCATACGGCTTCAATGTTACGAATGAATTCATCATATGTCTTTTTATAGCTTCGAAGAACGGATCCGCTCATGCTCATCCGGATATCCGCGCCGGTTTCGCAATCGACCATCTGAACCGTTCCTTCAAAGGTGGGATCCTTTTCTTCCGGTGAAAGAACATGTAAGAATACCACTTCCTGATGACAGAATCTTAAATACTTGAATACTTCTTCGATGTTGTCACAGTAGCCGTCAGAAATGAAAAAGCTCATTCCGTGCTGCTTGAAATTCCCTCTTTTCAGAGATGCTAAGAAATCCCCTCCGCCGTTAAATTCTTCTCTGTCCAGAATCTCGATGGACTTGCGGAATGCCTGCATACCGGTCATTCCTCTATGCGTCTCGATTCCGCCGTCTTTCATGATATCGATAAACAGACGGTCACCGTTTTCAAGCACAATATAAGATATCGCACCGGCTAATCTTTTTGCCGCCACGGCTTTATTCTTTACCCCGTAATCCATGGATTTGCTTGCATCCAGAATCACATGGAAAAGTCCCTCTTTTTCCTCCATGAACAGCTTAATAAAAAGTCTGTCAAAACGTCCGTATGCATTCCAGTCGATACGACGGATATCGTCTCCGAGCATGTATTCCCGGAAATCCGAGAATTCCACGGAATTACCCTTGGCCTTTGATTTCCGACCGCCGCTCATTCCTGCTGCGTTCGAAAGTGCAATGGACATTCGTAAGGTTCGAAGCTTAGAATAGAATTCGCTGTTAAACGCCTGCTCCATTTTTTCCTCCGGTTCAAGATTACTCTTCGTCACAAATTAATTCATCGGAACGGATGCAATGATATTAGCAATGATTTCATCCACCTTTATGCCGTCTGCCATAGCCTCGAATCCGGGAACAATACGATGACGGAGTGCCGGGAATGCAACCGCTTTAATATCATCAAAGGAAACATTGAAACGTCCTTCCAGCATTGCTTTTGCTTTCGCACTCTGGAAAATCGCCTGGCCGGCACGGGGTGATGCACCGCAAGCTACATAACGCTGTACATAGGAATCCGCTCCCGCAACTTCGGGATGCGTTGCAACTACGATACGAAGCGCATAATCTTCTACTGCTTCTGCCATCGGAATGTCGCGAATTGCTTTCTTTGCCGCAATGATATCGTCACCGGTAAGAACGGGGCTTAATGTAATGCTCTTATTGGTAACGGTAATATTCATGATTTCTTTTAATTCATCAAGTGTCGGGAAATCCACCTGAATTTTGAAAAGGAAACGGTCTAACTGTGCTTCGGGAAGAGGATAGGTTCCTTCGTTCTCAATCGGGTTCTGTGTTGCAAGCACCATGAACGGCTCTTTTAAACGATAGGTTGTATTACCGACCGTAACCGTATGTTCCTGCATGGCTTCCAGAAGTGCGGACTGCGTTTTCGGAGTCGCACGGTTAATTTCGTCGGCGAGTACGAGGTTTGCAAATACGGGACCGGGCTGGAACTGGAATACGTTCTGGTCGTTCTGCTTTACAATTAAGTTGGTACCCGTAACATCCGCAGGCATTAAGTCGGGGGTAAACTGGATTCTCGAAAAATCCATGGAGCATACAGCTGCAATTGCTTTTACGAGCTGTGTTTTTCCAAGTCCCGGAACACCTTCCAAAAGGACATTACCGCCGGATAACATTGCCCAAAGTACCTGGCGGATTACTTCTCTCTGGCCGATAATTGCTTTCCCGATTTCAGCCTCGGCAGCATTGATTTTTGCTACCATCTCCCTTAATTCATTTTCGTTCTGAATCATAATGACGCGTCTCCTTTATGCTTTGATTTATGCTTTGATTTATGCTTTTATCTCTCTTAATTTACTCAGTTTATTTACTCAGTTAAAGCAGTTTATTCTTACCGGATTAGTTCAAACCGGAGAAGTAACCCTTTACAAATTCCTTCATGGAATTCGGAATCTTACTCTGATTCATATTGGAGTAAGCCTTGTTCGTATAATCTCCGATTACCTGCTTGTAATCTTTCTGCTCACCGGTCGTGGTCTTGGAATACTGGGATTCGAATTTCTGGGATTCTCCTCCGGTAATGGCTTTACCGGTAAGGCTTTCCTCGGATCCGGCTCCCTCTTCGAACATCATAATATGTTCTCCGCCTTTTGCTCCGGGTGCTTCTTCGGCGTACTGGCTGCCGTTATACCAGCCATTTCCCTGACCACCCTGGCCCTGTTGGCCGCCCTGCTGACCCTGTTCACCGCCTTGACCCTGCTGGCCGCCTTGTTGTCCTTGCTGACCTCCTTGCTGGCCTTGCTGACCGCCCTGCTGGCCCTGCTGACCACCCTGCTGGCCCTGCTGACCACCCTGCTGGCCTTGCTG
>CADANR010000155.1 GCA_902789265.1 uncultured Lachnospiraceae bacterium
AACATACGATTCTTAAGAATGGATGCGGAAGGAATTACGGATTTATTCGACAAGGGTGAAGTGGATACCATATTTTTAAATTTCTCGGATCCCTGGCCGAAGGACAGGCATGCAAAGAGGCGACTGGAAAACAAACTCTTTTTAAGAAAGTACCATGAGATTTTAAAGGACAGCGGTACGATTGAATTTAAGACGGATAACGTATCGCTCTTCGATTTTGCACTGGAGGAATTAAACGGAGAACCATGGATTCTCGAAAGTGTCACGAGGGATCTTCATCATGATGAAATCTTAAATGCCGGAAACGTGATGACCGAGTATGAAGAGAAATTTTCCTCCATGGGAAATCCGATTTATAAGTATGTGATTCGTAGGAAATCAGAATAAGAGAGCAGAATAAGAATATCAGAAAAGAATTCAAAAAACGATATACGTAGAATAAAGAGTTGACTTAAAAATAAACTACAGAAAAATTTAATAAAACTAAAACATAAAACTTACTGTCAGAAAGGACAATCGGACATGAGTAAGAAAAAGAAAATCACAGGCTTCATCGTCTTTTTCGTACTGATTGCCGCCGTCACGATAGGAATTGTTCTTCTCGGGAAACCGAGGGAACATGCGGAAACCCTGTCTGAAGTGATGCGCGATGCGGTTTTGCACGAAACAATGAAGGTGAGTCTCTTCGGACTGAAGGATGTGAATCCCGGACTGATTTCCGCGTATTGCGTAACGGCTATTGTAGGGCTCTTCGCAATCATTTGCAGAATCTTCGTGATACCGAGATTCAAGGAAATACCGGGTAAGTTCCAACTGGTTCTGGAAACTCTGGTGGGACTGTTCAGGGGACTTGCGAAGGACAATTCACCGAGGAAGAACGGAATTTTAAGTGCATACATTTTTGCGGCGGGTGTTTACATCTTTGTCGGGACAATGTTTGAGCTCCTGGGTTTCCAGGCCGTCACAACAAACGGTGCGTCGATATCTCTCCCGGCTCCGCTTTCCGATATCAACGGCGCGATTGCAATGGGGTGCGGATCCTACCTCTTCATTCTGCTCGGAGGTATCGCGAATAACGGCTTCCACGGACTGATGGGTACGATTAAGGAATTTTCCCTTCCGCTTTCGATGAGTTTTCGTTTGTTCGGAGCACTGCTTTCCGGAGCACTGGTAACCGAGCTTGTCTATTATCCGATGTTTTTAAGTTTCGGTCTGCCGGTAATTGTCGGAGTTTTATTTACTCTCTTACATGCGTTAATTCAGGCATACGTGCTTACACTTCTGGTATCGATTTTCTACGGAGAGGTTTCCGAAGAAAAGCTGGATAAAGTGGAAAAGAAGAAGCGAAAACAACAAAAGAAAGCGGAGAAGCTTGCCGCGAAAAATAAGAACATTGAAGAAAATAACGAAAATATAAATAACACAATTACTTCGGAGGTATCCAAATGAAAAATATCATGAAATTCTTAGTGGCTGCGATTTTACTTCTTACAATTGCCGGTGCACTGGCACTGCCCATGAAGGCATTTGCGGCAGAAGGTGACGGGGAAAAAACGGAATCAGATGTGGCAGTCGAGATTCTGGACACGAAAGATACAAACTATCGTCTTTCCACCACTGCAATGAAGGCACTCGCGGCAGCAATCGCAATCGGAATTCCCGCTGCATTAGGTGCTCTTGCAATGGGTCTCGGCGTTGCAAAGGCCGTTGAAGGTATTTCCCGTCAGCCTGAAGCAAGCGGAAAAATCCAGTCCCTCTGGATGTTAGGTATGGTATTTATCGAGACCGTTGTTATTTACGCACTTGTTGTTACGATTCTGATTGTATTCGTACTGTAATGTAAGAAAACGTAAAGCATTTAAGCACTAAAGTTTTTTGGCAATAATGATTAAGCATTAATATTCTAAACAGAAATATTATGAACAGGACAGAAACAGAGAAAGGCTTAGGAGAAGAAAAATGGGTGTGCCTTTGAATATTGACTGGCAGCAGATACTGCTCCATCTGTTTAATTTTATAATTCTTTTCGGGATTCTTTATTTCTTTTTATACAAGCCCGTGAAGGATTTCATGGAAAAAAGAGAAGCGGATTATAAAGCACAGCACGATGACGCAAAGGAAGCTTTGGAGGAGGCTGAAAAAATCAAGGCCGAATACGAAGAAAAAATTGCAGGTGCGGAAGAAGAGATTTCCACAATGAAGTCTGAGGCAGGAGCAAAGAATGCCGAAGAACGTACCAGAATGATTGAGCAGGCAAAAGCCGATGCGGCAGGTATTGTGGAAGCAGCGAAGAAGAGAGGCGAGATGGAACACGACAAGATCATCGCCGAAGCACAGAAGGAAATCGCAGATATCGTTACGACTGCAACGGAGAAGATTGTATTAAGTGCAGATGTAAAGAAGAGCTATGACGAATTCTTAAAGAGCGCGGAAGGAAACGTAAAGAATGAGTAGTTTGAACAGCTATACAAGAGCATATCTGTATTCTGCCGAGAAACCTACCGATGCCCAGATGGAAGGATTTGTCAAATTCCTTTCCCGCAAATACGAAAGGGAAATCGAGGTTTCCTGGGTACAAAGCAAAGAATTCCCCGGCGGATTCCGCCTGGAAATCGGTAATGATGTATATGACTGGAGCAAGGAAGGAAAGTTTGAACAGCTTCGTGAGAAACTTTCTTACCTGGCAAAGCATTCCGACAATGTCATTCCTCTTATGAAGGAAACCGTACATAACTGGACTCCGCAGGCAATCGCACGTGAAGTTGGAACGGTTCTTACGGTCGGAGACGGAATTGCAACCGTGGAGGGACTCGAAAATGCGACTTACGGCGAAATCCTGATTTTTACCGACGGTATCCGCGGTATGGTCATGGAGTTAAGACGTGACGAAGTCGGAGTTATTTTATTCTCGGATGAAGCCCCGATTCTGGAAGGCAGCAGCGTTTACAGAACCGGAAAAACCGCAGGTATTCCTGTCGGCGATGATTTTATAGGAAGAGTTGTAAACCCGCTCGGTGAGCCGATTGACGGAAGAGGTCCGATTGACTCGAAGGACTATCGCCCGATTGAAAGTCCGGCACCCGGAATTATCGACCGCCAGCCCGTTAACCGCCCGATGGAAACGGGACTTCTTGCAATCGATTCCATGTTCCCGATCGGACGCGGACAGCGTGAGCTTATCATCGGCGACCGCCAGACCGGAAAAACGGCGATTGCCCTGGATACCATCACCAATCAGAAGGGCAAGGATGTCATCTGTATTTACGTGGCAATCGGACAGAAGGCCAGCTCCGTTGCCCAGATGGTAAATAATCTGAAAAATAAAGGCGCGATGGATTACACGATCATCGTAAATGCTTCCGCATCGGAGGCGGCGCCGGTACAATATATTGCTCCCTACGCCGGTTGTGCGCTCGGAGAGTATTTCATGCAGAAGGGCGAAGATGTATTAATTATTTATGATGACCTTTCCAAGCATGCAATTGCATACCGTTCCTTAAGTCTTTTGCTTGACCGTTCCCCGGGACGCGAGGCATATCCCGGAGATGTATTCTATCTCCATTCGAGACTCCTTGAGAGAGCGGCGCATTTAAGTGATGAACTGGGAGGCGGTTCGATGACCGCACTTCCGATTGTTGAAACGCAGGCAGGTGATGTATCAGCCTACATTCCGACCAATATTATTTCGATTACGGACGGGCAGATTTTCCTGGAGAGTGCACTTTTCTTCGAAGGACAGCGTCCGGCCGTCAATGTCGGTCTTTCCGTATCCCGTGTCGGCGGTGATGCACAGACCAAGGCAATGAAGAAAGCAACCGGAACACTTCGTCTTGATCTGGCACAGTTCCGTGAGATGGAAGTCTTTACACAGTTCTCCTCGGACCTTGACGACAGCACCAAGAACCAGCTTTTATACGGCAAGGG
>CADANR010000156.1 GCA_902789265.1 uncultured Lachnospiraceae bacterium
CTCGAAGACGAAAACGGCAGACGCTATGTCTACGATCCGATGGTGAAGCCCACGCCGGTATTATATACCAGGGAGCTTCGCGATATCCTGCTTCCCAAGGTGGAAGGAAGGGCGGGAATTTTACTGAATGTCTGTGAAAACGACATCGGAACGGAGGATGTTAAGGAAAGCAATGTCGAGCTTTATGAAAAATTACTGACCTCCGACTCCGTGACCTTCACATTAAAGAAAGAAATTCTTTTCAGGCTTTGTAAGTTTTACTTTGAACAGGACCGTATCCGTGAGCTTGACCGGATCCTGATGATGGCAAAGCCGGAAGTACTTCCGGCGGAAGACCGCGGAGAGATTATCCATATTCTTGTTGCACGCGGTTTCTATGAGATGGCATTTGACTGGCTTTCCAGGTTCGGCATGGAACATGTGCAGGAAAAGACATGTATGCGTTTGCTTTCCAGATATCTGGAGCGTACGGATTTTGCTTCTTCCGATGCAATGTGCGGACTTTCGGAAGAACTATATAAGAAGGGCCGTTACGACCAGGTTTTACTGCGTTTCCTGTCAACGCATTTTGTGGGAAATACACAGGAAATGCTGGATTTACTGCATGCCTGCGAAGGCTTCGGTGTGGACACGTATGCCCTGACGGAGCGGATTTTAATCCAGATGATGTATGTCGGCGTGACCGGTCCGGAGAGAGAAAATATTTACAGCCGCTATGTGAAAAACGGCGGTTCAACATCGATCAGAAAGGCGTATCTGTCGGAGAGCTCCTACGGATATTTCGTGGGCGATTACAACCCGCCGGAGAGCATTTTTGAGGAGATGGAACGACTGATCCGCGAGGGTGAGGAGTTAAACAGAATCTGCAAATTGTCGTATGCAAAGCATGCGTCCGTTCATCTGGATCCTGCAAGTCTTGTAAAAACCGGGCAGGGAACAATCGGCGAGACCGTGTCCATGAAGGCGATTTTCTTAACGGAAATCGTGACGGAAGAGATTAAGAACCACGTGGTATTTCCGTTCTTCCTGAAATTTGCGTCCTTCATTCCTGCCGTGGTGCCGTATACGGACCGTTCGTTTGTGGAATACCGTGCATCGGCGGAGAGCAGGGTAATCATGCATTATGCGATTGAAAAAGAGAATTCCGAGAATACGGAGTATCGCAAGGAAGAGATGGATAATCTCTATTACGGCTTCTTCGTGAAGGACTTTATCTTATTCTCGGGCGATACGATTTCCTACTACATTACAGAGGAGACCGGAAACCGCGAGCAGCTGACACTTTCCGCGACACTGACCAAATCGGAGAATGCGGCGGCTGAACATGCGCCGTGGCGTTTTGAAATGCTGGATTCGGCGATTAAGAAACGTGAACAGGGCAATGATGTGGCTTGCGGGGATGAGCTTCGCGAGTATGCGAAACTCGATTTTATAACGAAGCAGTTGTTTAAAGCGGAAGAGTAGTGGGTTGCGGAGTGCCGTATAAAGCCTCGCGTGAAGTCTCGTAGAAGCTCGCAATTTATACTTTAAAGAAATAATATATTTTTTGTTTTGCTCGTGTTCTATAGAGCCTTCCCGCGAGGATTATCCGGCACTTGCTCGAGTAGGCATTATATAAAGTTTTTATAGATTTGTTGATATGGAAATATTTAGGAATTCATAGGGCATTTAGGATATAAGCTTTTTGTGATTTTATAGATGGTTTAAATAGGAACTGGCATGATATCTGAAATTAAGGATGTATTCGATAAAATTAATAAAGACCGCTACGTGGTGGGATTTGATCTGAACAACAGGTTTGCACAGATCAGTTACTGCCGCATTGACCAGTCCGAGCCGGATACCTTAAGCGTGGTTGCGGGCGAGGAAGAGTTCAATATTCCCTGCGTGATTCTGAAGAAAAAATCCACGAGCCAGTGGGTGATTGGGCAGAATGCGGAAGAGGCTTTCCAGGCACAGGAAGGATACATTGTTTCCGACCTTTTGAGGAAAGCATTAAACGGCGAAACGGTGCGCATGGGAAATGAGGAATACAAGGCAGAAGATCTTTTGCTTCTCTTTATCAAGCGTGCACTCGGAATGCTGCCGTTAATGACCACACCGGATAAAATCGCCTCCGTGGTGATTACCGTGCGCAAAGCGGATTCGAAGACGGTAAGCATTCTTACCAAGCTTCCGGAACTTCTCAAAATGGAAGAAGAAAAAGTGCATTTCTTAAGTTATGAGGAAAGCTTCTTTTTCTACATGCTGTATCAGAAGGGCGAACTGCAGAATCATCAGATTATGCTCTGCGACAGTTCGGAAGGATATTTAAACATCTACCGCATGGAGAAGAACCGCTATGTAAATCCGCCGATTGCGGGCGTGGATTTATATTCGTATGAAGATTTTAAATTCGGTCCCGACAGTGAATCGGCAGCAGAGATGGACCGGAGATTCTTGAATATCGCGGATCATCTTTGCGAGAACAGGGTTTTCTCAACGGTATATTTAATCGGTGCCGGATTCTATGATAACTGGTGCGAGGAATCGTTAAAATTCTTATGCAAGAACCGTCGCGTGTTCAAGGGAAACAATCTCTTCAGCAAGGGTGCCGCGCTTGCGGCAAAAGAATATGCCAATCCTTCCGGATATGAAAAAACGATTCGTTTTTTCGGAAAAGACAGAGTACAGGCGAATGTCGGAGTGGTTTTAAAAGAGGGCGAAGAGACAAGGGAAGTTTCCTTTATTACTGCCGGAGAGCACTGGTATGAAGTCGGCAAAACCGGGGAATTCCTGCTTCATGAAACCGATACGATTCCGATCTGGATTGAACTGGTATCCAAGAGAAACCGGATCGGTGCGGACTTAAAACTCCAGGGCCTATCCGTAAAGAGCGGCCGTATGACGAGAATTTCCTTGACAATCAAAATGAAGTCCGAAAAGTCGGTTTTGTTTATTGCAAAGGATTTGGGATTCGGGGAACTGTATCCGTCGACGGGACTTGAGTGGACGGAAGAGTTCGAACTGGAATAGTTGTGACAGGTACGTCATAAGTCCGATGCAGAAATTATTCGAAAATAATAAAAGCATAATACAGGAATAATAAAAAAGAAACAGTTTAGGCGGAAAAGATAAACGGGTGAAATATGGGAAATATGTACCGATGTACGGGACGGAAAGGAAACCGCCCGTTCTACTTAAATAAAATATGTGTCCGCATCTACTCGGCAGACGAGCTTGCATATTGTATCTGCGAGAATCCGGAATTGCTTGAGACGGATATTTTTACACCGGAACTGATCGCGTGGCTTGAAGATGAGTGCGGTGTCAGAGAGATGGCGCAGGATTTGAACCGTTGTATTGCAAGGTCACTTCCGCTTTCGCGTTATGTCGAAGCCGTGATAGACCATGTTTCTTTCGTGACCGATAAAGAAAAGAAAACCATCATGGATATTGTGCGGCAGGGTTCCGGCGGAAATGTCATCAAGAGAAGAAAAACGCATGCCGATTTTTATTTAAGAAAAGAGCGTTTTGCACATGCAATTCGTGAGTACGAAGCTTTGATTGAGCAAGTGGACGAATCGGAGCATGAATTTTTGGGAAGTGTTTATCACAACATGGGAATCGCTTATGCAAGGCAGTTTTTGTTTGAACAGGCTGCGGCGTCATTTAGGAATGCGTATCTTGCGGACGGTGACGGAAGGCATTTCTTCTGTTATGCTGCGGCAAAACGTCTGTACCTGCCCGAGAGGGAATACATCCAGGAAATCAGTTCCATGATCAATTATTCGGACGATACGTTAAGGCTTGAAGAGGAAATGCGGGTTGCGGTTGCGGAATGGGAACAGTCCGACGAGTTCGCGGAATTTAAGAATATGATGGGAAACGGCGATACCGTGGAATACCGCGAGTGGGTA
>CADANR010000157.1 GCA_902789265.1 uncultured Lachnospiraceae bacterium
GGTCTTAAAATCACTTGAAGATGAACTGGGTAAAAAACTGTTTACCCGTCACAGTTTCTCCATCAAACTTACCGATGAGGGTATGCTTCTGCGTGACCGCGCAGAAGATCTTGTAGCAATGGCAGATAAGATTGAACAGGAATTCATCTCCCTCGATGACATCACAGGAGGAGACATCTATTTCGGTCTGGCAGAATCCTATCAGATAAGTCTGCTTGCACGTGAGATAAAAAAACTAAAGAACAGGTATCCAAACTTTACATACCACATCACCAGCGGTGACACTGAACAGGTTACGGAAAAACTCGACAAAGGAATTCTTGATTTTGCCGTAATATGCGAAACCCCAAACAGGGAAAAATACGAATATGTCCCATTCCCGCAATCGGACCGTTGGGGAGCTGTTATGTTGAAGAGCCATCCTTTGGCAAAGAAAAAGAGCATAAAAGCAGTTGACCTCATCGGGCAGCCACTCTTCTGCTCTGAACAAAGCTGGAATATTGAAATACCTGAATGGGCGGGAGAACACTATCCCAAACTACATTTGGAAGGCTCTTTCCGGCTTTCTTATAATGCCTCCATGTTTGCAAAAGAAGGTCTTGGAATACTTCTTACCTTCGAACACCTCATCAACTGCTCCGAAGAAAGTGACCTTGTATTTCGTCCTCTTTCTCCCAAACAGGAAACAAAGCTGTATTTGATTTGGAACAAGTACCAGACTTTTACACCAATAGCCGAAAAATTTCTCACACAGGTAAAAGAATCATTTTAAACAAGTATACTCAGGCATAAATATACCTCGCTAAATCGATTTTTTTTTACCGTTTTTTAGCGTAGTATGACACCATTTTGTTTTTACTTCAAGTCATTTAGTTTGTTCTGAATGTTTCCTGGAACTTAAGTAAATCTTCCGTCATGCTTTTTGCCGTTCGAAGATCCAATAACCATTCTATCAAATTTACAAGAATAAAGATGATAATTACGCTGATTCCGACTCCTGCAGCCGCAGGAATCTGATCCGCCGAAAATGGCTGCCCTGCAAATATAAACGCAAGCATAAGAACCGCAATCAAAATACATTGCAATACCTTACGAATGATAACCTGCAAAACAGAAAGTTCTTTTTTCGTTGTGATAATAAGCGACGGAATCACTCCGATTAATCCGTAAATCAGCGGATATAAGAATACTTCATAACCGAATTTCTGCTCCGGGCGGAATAAAAATCCCAAAATTAACATTGCCATGTTAATCAAAGTTACGGATATAAAAAATGAATTTATTATTTCCTTCAATTGTTCTTTCATCCTTTTAGTTTCTCCTTAATATCGGGTACATATTTTCTCGAAATAATAATCTTCTCTCCGTTTTTCAGCTGGCACATAAACCGGCCGTTCAAGGCAGGCTTGATTGCTGTGATTTTCATCATGTTTACAATGACGGATTTCGAAATTCTGGCAAAACTTCTGTCTGATAAAAGTTCTTCGAATTCATACAATCGTCTCTTGGATTCATAGCAGTCCTTCTCCAGATAAAGGAATGTCTTTTCATCCACTGCCTCGATGTAATAAAGGTCCGAAAGTGCAATTCGATACTGTTTCTCCTCTTTAAAGCCTTCGATGTTTCCCTGGTGAAGCTTTAAAAGATTTACCAGCTCGCTCACTTTTTCGTCACGCTTATGGCAGCCGATTTCGATATATTCAGTTTCCGGTTCGTGAATGATTCTTATTTTGATGTCCATAATTTATACAGGGTAATTCTCCGGTACGCATAACAATTAAAACTAACGACAATTGCGGAGCAAATGTTTTGTTGTCTAATGTATTTTTAATAGCTACTCTGAACTGCAAATTTTCCTGCGTCCTTCAGGTAACAATCGAAGAATCGCAATACAATAGCATTCACCTGATCGATACACTCTCCTGCATCGACAGAGCCGGTTCCGAGGTTTGCTGCAAGTACCGGTGAAAACAACGGAAGGTCCGTAAAATTCATGTGCCCGGTATTCTTAAAATACGTCTCGTATCCGTTGGATGCATGTTCCAAAACGTAATTGTTGGAATAAAGATATCCTGTTTCTTTTGCCCAAACTTCGTCTTCGTGATGAATCTCGGAAATAACCGAAAGAATGGGTGTTTCATAAGGTTCTTCGTTAAGCTCTGCCATACCGTCTTTAACACCGGTTTCTTCACCCAACATGGAGCCGTCTAGGTCAATGACTGCCGATACATCTTCTCTTCTACCTACAGTTACTGCGGTTGCGCCGCCGAGGGAATGTCCAATCAATCCGATTTTATCATAATTAATGCCGTCAAGCACGGAAAGAATTGTATCTTTGTATTTTGAATCAAAGTACCAGTTTGAAGGAAGATTTTTCTGTGTTTCGCCTGCACTTCCGCCGTATTTGAAACCGCCTGCCTTTTCAAGTTCATCTATCACAAAATTCATATCCGCTTCACGTAATTCCATCCACTTCGAAGTAATCTCATAAACATCGGATTCCGATACTTCTTCTGTCTCACTGTTTCCGATAGTCAATGCATTTTGAAAGAACTCCGGATTCACCGTAATCATCTTTCCGCTTGTATCTTTTGTAAAGAAGGAATGATACGGATGATCGAGACTCACTACCACATAGCCGTTTGAAGCCAGTTCCATGTAGGTGGATGCATTACTCTGATAATATCCGAACGCACCATGGCTGAAAATAACTAAAGGCAGTGAATCCTTTGGAAGTTCGTTTATGTTTTCTGGATAGTAGAAATGCATGGGTACTTCGCGAAAGGATCCGTCATTTTCAAAAGTTTCCATCCTGCTTTCATCCGTCAGAATTGCTGTACACTGTGCAACTTTATACGGACCGGTTAATTCTCTTCCGCTGTATCCCGTAAAAATAAATGCCGGAATGATGCTCGTGCCGATGAAGAATATCCCAAACACCGCACTGAGTACCATCATGATTTTCTTTTTCTCTTTTGTATTTTTGTGATTGATAAGAAAAAAGACTCCGGCTATTAGAACCCTTACAACGAGCATAATTGCCAGTCCTTTAAAACGAAAAGAAAAATCAATTTCCGGAAGAAAAAGCATGATGAGATAAACCATCATCTCCACTCCGTTTACAACGAAACGCTTCATATTCCAGATTTTCTTCGAATTCTGTTCCGGTGCTTTCAGTGAGAATCCGTATACCGCAAATCCGATTTCAATAATAATTAAAACAAGTAAAAGAAAAAGTGCCATTTGATCCGCCTTTCCGGTCTTTAAGACCGATTTGATTTATCGTTTCTATGGCGAATATATGACACTAATTTCTAATCATCAATAGTTCAAAGGGTAAGATGCAGAATACGTCGGTAAGATGCAATTTTGATATGCCCCGTCCCCGAATCTCCAATCAATTTATCATTCATCGAAGGACATTTCATAAATAAACTCCCATTATTCTTAAAAATCATATAACGAATGCATTGTGCATATTATTATAACATAAGATACAGTGTGAGTGTCATGCTGTCAGATGTTTCCTGTTATAACCTCAATTTGCGCCAAGCTATGGACAGGTAAGGCGCATTATAAAAAAGAGTCGCTTGCGACTCTTTCGCGCCCGAGCGGATTGCGAAGCAATATTTACATTTCCGCGAGGTGCGCATCCTGCGGAGCATTTTGCTTGGAATTTCCTATGAAGCATAGAAAGAGCCGGCGACAAACCACCGGCTCTAATCTTGTTTACTTCATATTATACATAATAATGATATTTCTTAAGCAAATTTCCGAAAACGAGACACATCCCCGTCCCCAGAACTCCCAGGATAAACATCATAAGTGCCGCTCCGGATCCTTTTCCGTTTCCGAACAGGAAATGCAATATTTCTGCGTTTCCTTTCATTATCGGTTCACACACCTCATCCACCATAAATCCGCCGAATACAAGCCCAATCGGAATCGTGAAAAACTGAAGTGTATTTCTGCAGGCATAAACCCGCCCCTGAAGCTTTGCAGGGATGGTATTCTTCATAATAACATTCTGGTTCGTACTCATTACGGGGACGAAAATCCAGCCGAGAATCTGGCCGATACACCATAACAGCGGTAGTCTGGAAAATGCCAGCAGGAAATTCTCCGTGCCCAGCGAAAATAACATCGATAAATAGATTACCTTCACTCTGTCCTTCGGCTTCGGCATAAAGGTAGCTATGATACTTCCCGCTACCATCGCAATTCCCGAACAGGATGTTACGATTCCGAGAATGAAATTTCCGCCTCTCGGATTCGGAAGAACGTATGCCGGTAAAACCGCATCAAATGCGGACGCAACAAAGTTTACACCGGCCATAAAAAGAATCACGTAAAGGATCATCGGATTCTCTTTTAAATACTTAAGCCCCTCCTTTGCAAGCGAAAGAACGCTTTCGTATTTCTCTTCTTCCGATGAAATCTTCGGAATTTTTACGAAGAAAGCAAGCGATACAAATGCAATCACAAAAGTACATAAATCCACCGCAATCGCGGCATCAAGACCGGCAAAACCGTAGACTGCCGATGCAATCACCGGATTTCCGATGGTAATAAGCGATCTTGATAGGGACTGCAGTCCTCCGGTTTTTTGGTAGTACTCCTTCGGAATAATCATGGTATAAGCGACTTCCGATGCCGGCTGCTGAACCGTATTCATTAAGCCGGAGATTGCATTAACCAGGTAGAGATGCCATATGCTTAAAAGATCCGTCTTATACAGAACAAAGACTGCAACCGTACTGAGTGCTGCAAGCAAATCGCAGATCAGCATGATTCTTTTCTTGTCAAACTTATCCGAGATGGCACCGGCGAATATACTCATCAAAACATACGGTGCATAGGTACAAATCTGAAGCGATGCGGTACTTAAGGCCGAACCGGTTTTTTCATAAAGCCACAGGGTAAGCGCAAATGATGTAATCGCACTTCCGAGCTGCGACAGACTCTGCGTACTCCATAATATATAGAAATCTTTTAAATTGTTTTTGTTATTCATTTCTTTGCTCCTTTTTTATCTTTCTTTTCTTTCAAAAAAGAGCAAAGCCTGAGGAATTATTCTTTCCTCTCCATACAGTCTCCTCAAGCTCTGCATGGAGCGAAAGCAACGCAACGTCTCATTTTGAAATCCTCCTTACAAGTCGGACCTGCCGACTTCGATTTTTCCATACTGATTCATTATATCATACGTTATTCAAGTATGGAGAATTAATTAAGAAGGAGCACTTTATTTCCTAGTGGAAAAGTGCCCCTCAATCTCTCTAATCTGTATCGATTTCAATTAATTATTCTACATTCTTCAGCGCTTCATCCATCGGAATGCGGCGGATTCTGTTGTAATCGATAATCATGATTACAAGATATGCTGCAAAAATCATTAAGCAGATCCACACATAGCTGATCGGCGGGATATAAGACGGAAGCCAGCCGTCCATCTGTCCGATTACAATTTTCCATACAAGCTCTAAGGATTTTGCCCCGAAGAGTGATGAAACAATCGCCGAAAGGATTACCATCCATGTGGTGGAAAGAAGATAGAGCGACGCAATCTCTCCGTTCTTATAACCGAGAATCTTAACCATGGAAATCGAATTCTCATTCTTCTCAATGATAACCTTTGTCAGAAGATAAATCAGAATTCCCGCAAAAATCAGACAGATTACCTTAAAGTAAGCCATATAGCTTCCCATGGAATGATCCAGCTGACGGGATACTTTGGTAATATCCTCCTCCGTAATCGACATGGCAATATATTTTTCATCGATATCCGTAATTTCCTCATTGGACAGAAAACCGTTAAAGTTACCTTCCGGATATCCGAAGATTTCATTGAAGGAATCAATATACATTACAATATTTAAGCCTCCGATATAATCGTAGAAACCTGCAATTTTAAAGGTGTATGTATTATCGTTGTATTTTTCTTTCAATGTTATTTCATCGCCCGTATGCAGTTTGAATTTGTCCTGATAGGCACTTGAAACATATACTTCATTGCCGTTAAGATTCACATCTCCGATTCGAATATAGGCACTTCCCTTTTCAATTCCGTATACCGAAATCGGTTCATTTACCTTCACCCCGTCGATGCTGTATAGCGTCTCCATGCTGAATTTTTCCGCATCTTTCACGCTTGTGGTGATTTCATTTTCATCGTCATCTTCGGTGGATTTCAAAACATACTGATACTTTGCAAACATATCATCCACGACATGATCCTGGTAATGACTGAGAGTCGTTTCAAGGCCGAATGCAAATGTCGCAAGGAATACCACAAAGAAGATTCCCGCAAAAAGCACCAGATAGTTCGGGATATTCTGCAGAATCACACGAAGACGGAATCTTCCCATGAATTTAAATCTCGGCAGACGCATCGCCTTTTTGCGTTTATTCACCTTCAAATCCTTTCGGATAAAGCGAAGCGGAGACAGTCGTAACCAGTAACTTACCACGATGAAATTAATTAAAATCATCAGGATAACCGGCATTACCGTTGTTTTTAAGAACGCCTCATAATACCAGTATGTCTGGTATTTGGGGAGACTGTAGGAATTAAAATACATATTCACGACAAGATTCTTGAAAAACGTATATCCCAGAATATTTCCGACAATCGCCGCAATTAATGTCACCAAAACAGGCATCGTCATGTAATGCCGTATCAGCTCCCCTTTCGTATAGCCGGACGCTCTGAGTGTCCCGATTACAGTCGATTCTTTTGTAATCGTACTGGTAATGGTCAGTGCAAAAACAAAGCCAAGCACTACGACAAGAATATATAAAAGTACTCCGCCCATTGTCTTATCGCTGCCCATATCTTCCGATGCAAAATTCACTGCCTGATTCGCATAACCCGGAACATAATCCTTCAGTTCATTTTCCGCTTTTACCGTCTGCGTAAGGAGACTCTGCATGAAATTGTCGGACAGAACTTTTTCCTCATTATCATTGGAATAAGGCTCTTCATAGAAAAACGCATAGGAATAATGAATTTTCCCTTTCAATTCATTCCATGCCGAATCCGTTACCATTGCCACATCGAAATTAATGGCATCAAACATTAAATCCGTATTCTTTTCATACAGCGTCGAATAATTAACATATGCAAGCAATCCACAGATTTCGAATTCTTCTCCCGCAACCCTTATATGATCGCCGATATGAAGATTGTTATTATCCGCATGCATCCGATCGATGGCAATTTCATAATCACGTTCCGGTGCGCGTCCTTCTACAAAGCTTGCTTTATTTACTTCATTTGCTTCGGAAAATACACGAACCTTTCCGTTGGCATTGCCGTCCAGGGTATTATCTTCCGCTACATCTTTGTAGAAGTTCTCATAAACGGTAACGGGAACCTCGCGGAAGTTTGCCTCTGCTTCTTTCGTGGCTTTCGACTTCTTTACTTCCTGCTTGTCAAA
>CADANR010000158.1 GCA_902789265.1 uncultured Lachnospiraceae bacterium
AGAAAAGCCAGTGATTCCGGTAAAGACCTGTGAGGGTCTTGCATATAATATGTGGGGAACTGAAGGGCTTGTGTGTCCGATTATGGATGCAAGAAGAAACCAGGTATACACTGGTCTTTACGGATATATCTCAACGGGCGGAGAGTGTGATACCTGTGATTCCAAAGAGAATTATTATGAATTTATCCGAATTAAGGATACTTCCGCAATGAGCATTGAGGAACTCTGTGAACTAATCAATGAAAGACATGAGGAAGTGATTTTCTTAGGGGATGGTGTTCCGGTTTACAAAGAACAGATTGATAAGCTCTTAAAAGTGCCTTACATGTTTGCACCGGCGCATTTGTCCAGACAGCATGCGGGCAGTGTCGGAAGACTCGGCATGGAGCTTTTTGCTGCAGGGAAATATGAAAGTGCAGCAGAGCATTCGCCGAAGTATTACCGGGTTTCCCAGGCGGAACGCGAACGCAAGGAAAAGGCAATTATACGTCCGATGAAACCGGAAGATCTGGAAATTGTATCCGAAATGGAAAATGCATCCTATACGGATCCGTGGAGCAAGGCGGGATTCGAAGACGGACTGAAGGATAATAATTACCTCTCGGTTGTGATGGAAGATACTACAGGTGTAGTCGGATATGCCGTTGCGGTATTAAGCGGTGAGGAAGCAGACCTTGTAAAAATCACGATAGATGAAAAAGAGCGTGCCAAAGGATACGGCAGGAAACTGCTGGAACTTATTATGGCGGAACTAAATAACCGCGGGGCGCGGAATATTACGCTGGAAGTACGTGCATCCAACGAACCTGCAATTGCGCTTTACGAACATGCAGGGTTTGTTTCCGAAGGAGTGCGCCCGGGCTTTTATTCGAACCCGAAGGAAGATGCCGTGATTTACTGGTTACGCAGATAGAAGAAATAGATTAAATCGGAAATTCAGGGACAAAGAAATTTGCGTGGCAAAAGATTTTTGTTCTGCTAAGTAAAAAAAGGATATACAGATGCTTGATATTTGTTTACTTGGAACCGGAGGCATGATGCCGCTGCAGTACAGATGGCTTACTTCACTCCTGGTTCGATACAACGGACATAGTGTTTTGATAGACTGCGGGGAGGGAACGCAGATTGCGATGCGAAAGAAGGCCTTAAGTCCCAACCCGATTGATGTCATCTGTTTTACGCATTTTCATGCAGATCACATCAGCGGTCTTCCCGGAATGCTTCTGAATATGGGAAATGCGGACCGGACGGAACCGGTTACGATTATCGGACCGAAGGGAATCGAACGGATTGTGAATTCGCTTCGCGTGATTGCACCGGAGCTTCCGTTTTCCCTTAAGTTCATTGAGATTACGGAACCGGAGCAGATTTTTGAACTGCCGGAACTGGAAGGACTCCGTATCAAATCCTTCCGCGTTAATCACAATATTACCTGCTACGGGTATTCGCTTAGTCTGGACCGTGCCGGTAAATTCAACGCGGAGCGTGCAAAGGAACTGGAGATTCCGTTAAAGCTCTGGAGCCGTCTGCAGAAAGGCGAAACCATTACGGAAGGGGATGTAACCTACACTCCCGACATGGTCATGGGCGAAGCAAGAAAAGGCCTTAAGGTTACCTATACAACGGATTCCAGACCATGTGAAAACATTGTAAAAAATGCAGCCGGTTCGGATCTCCTGATTTGCGAAGGAATGTATGGGGAGCCGGATTCCGAAGAGAAAGCAAAAGAACATAAGCACATGAATTTTTATGAGGCTGCAGGAATTGCGAAGGAAGCGGACGTGCCGGAATTATGGCTTACGCATTATTCTCCGTCTTTAAATCATCCGGAGCAGTATCAGGATGAGGTACGAAAAATATTTGAGAATACGATAGTTGCGAAGGACGGAAGATCCGTGGAACTCAGGTTTCAGGATGAAGAATAATTACGTTTTCTAAATGTTTTTCGGGATTTACAGAAATAATAGAAGAACAAAAAAGCAAAAGTAATAAAAAGTAAAGAAGAAATAAGTAATAAATAATAAAGCAGATATTAAGAAAGAAAAGTATTAAGGACATAGTAAGAATGGTCGAACAGAAAGATATACTTATCCTGGGAATCGAAACCTCCTGCGATGAAACTGCGGCAGCAGTGATTAAAAACGGCAGGGAGATTCTTTCGAACGTGATTTATTCCCAGATTGATTTACATACACTCTACGGCGGCGTGGTGCCGGAGATTGCATCGAGAAAACATATTGATAAAATCAATCAGGTCATCGAGGAAGCCTTAAAACAGGCGAAAGTAAGTCTCGGAGATCTGGATGCCATTGCGGTAACCTACGGCCCGGGACTTGTGGGCGCGCTTTTGGTCGGTGTTGCGGAAGCAAAGGCAATCGCCTTCGGCGCAAATCTTCCGCTTGTCGGTGTGCATCATATCGAAGGACATATCTGTGCAAATTTCCTTGCATCCGCGGAACTGAAACCGCCTTTTATGTGCCTTGTGGTATCCGGCGGACACACGCATCTTGTGAATGTAAAGGACTACGGAGAGTATGAAATTTTGGGACGTACCTTTGATGATGCGGCCGGCGAAGCTTTCGACAAGGTGGCCCGTGCCATCGGATTGGGATATCCGGGAGGTCCGAAAATCGATAAAGTATCCTGCGAGGGAAACCCGGAGGCGATTCATTTTCCGAGAGCGAAAGTCGGAGATACCGGTTATGATTTTTCCTTCAGCGGTTTAAAGAGCGCGGTGCTCAATTACTTAAACAGCTGTGAAATGAAGGGTGAGAAAGTGGACCGGGCAGATGTTGCGGCATCCTTCCAGCAGGCTGTTGTAGATGTTTTGGTCGGCAATTCCATGGATGCCGTGGAAAAATACGGTGCAAAGAAATTTGCAATTGCGGGCGGTGTTGCAAGCAATAAACATTTACGCGCGGCATTTGAAGAGGCATGCAGGGAAAGAGGCGTTGAATTTTTCCTGCCTCCGCCGATTCTTTGTACGGACAACGCGGCAATGATCGGATGTGCCGGATATTATGAATTTATAAAAGGTGTCAGAAGCGGATACGACTTAAATGCCGTGCCGAATCTGGATACGACTTAAATGCCGTGCCGAATCTGCGGCTCGGGGAGAGATAGACCTATGGCAGAAGAAAAAAAACGGGCAGTTGCAATTGTTCTGGCAGCAGGGCAGGGGAAGAGAATGCAGAGCGATGTGGCAAAACAGTTTCTCCCGCTCGGCGGAAAGCCCCTCATTTGCTACAGCCTCGATGTGTTTGAAAAATCAGATTTAATTGATGAAATCATCCTGGTAACGAGTGCGGATGCAATTGATTACTGCCGAAGCGAGATCGTTTATAAAGGAAAGGAGCGTTATCATTCCGTTCTTGAAGGACTTCATGCTGCGAATCATTATACGATGCATTCTGCGGAAGTTCAGGAAATGAATCTTGATACGGAAGAACTCGGAAAGCCGGATTATGCCCTGATTCATGACGGCGCAAGACCTTTTGTAACGGAAGAAATCATAGAAAGAAATCTGGAAGCGTTAAAAACGGAAAAGGCATGCGTAACCGGTATGCCTTCCAAAGATACCGTTAAAATATCAGGCGAAGAGGGGTATGTTGCCGATACTCCGAACCGGTCAACCGTCTGGAGCATCCAGACACCCCAGTCCTTTGATTTTTCCGTGATTTATGATGCGTACCGTGCGCTGTCCCGGACGGAAAGAGAGGTGCTTGCCGCCGGAATTCAGATCACGGATGATGCGATGGTGGTGGAACATTTCGGAAAAGTGCCCGTAAAACTGGTGGAAGGGTCATACGAGAATATCAAGATTACTACACCCGAGGATTTGGATATTGCGGAAATTCTTCTAAAGAGGAGAACGGATTATGAATAAAAAGAAATTTGAACTGAACGCGAAAAATTGCCGGATATTCGCAATCATTTGCTTTGCGATCTGTCTGCTTTGCTTAATCGGATTCGCTATAAGCGGTATTGCAAACCGCAGTTCTTCTGCGGAAAAATTTCTGAATAAGTACGAAAAAATCTGTCAGAACGCGGAGCGTGACAAATTAAAGAAGCTTTACGTAAAAGGTGCAAATCTGCCGGATGCTTCCGAAATGAACATTCCGTACGAAGGAAAAAATCCGGATTTTCTTTTTGAAGAGATCGAAAAGGTCGGGGATAAAGACTATGTCCTGACATATACGGTATATTATGAGCTGGCACAGAATTCAACGGTTGACGGGAATGCCGTTTCCAAGCAGCTTCCGTTTTGCGAAACCGGAAAGACGATTTCTCTTCACAGAAATCTGTTCGGATTCAAAATCAATGAGGAGGGACGGCAATGAAAAAATACTTAACAGCAGCATTTTTACTTGTTATGACATTGTTCCTCTGTGCGTGTGGTGCCGACGTAAATTCAAAGGTTACGGTTAATCCGGATGAAAGCGGCGAGCGTGTCATGGTTATGACCATTTCCAAGAATGACTTGAAACTGGCCGGTAAATTCAATCTTTCCGATGTGGATTCCGCGATTGCGGCAAGCTGCCCGGACTGCATGACATATGCTTACGAAGAAGATGACAAAATGGTGCGCGCAACCTTTACGCTGCCATTTTCTTCCTACGAAGATTATGAAAACAAGCTGAACACATTCTGCGATACGAAAGCGGAAATACAGGGGTATATGAGCGCATCTCCTTTTGCAAAGGAAATCGAGTATTCCGAGAATATTTCTTCCAGGGAGATGCTTAAGTGGCTTCCGGAAGCACTGATCGAGAAAAAGGTCCTGGGCGAAAGATACAGGGCTTCCGTTTTCAACTCATTTAATACGAAGCTTGTAATCGGCGGTGCGGAGTTTGACGGCGGTGCCGGAAGGCTTTCCATCACGGATCATTTGTATTGTCAGATTGAAAGCATCGATTTATACACCATGCCTGTGGGCAGCGGGAAATATAACCGTTTAATCAAACTCAATATTCCGAAGAGCGAGCTGGAAAAGAATAAAGAAGGCATTGAAGATTTCCTTACGAAATCCGTTCCCGAGAACTGCTTCGGGTCCTGGGAGAGCAAAGAAAACGATGCCATGCAGGTTTACAGTGTCAGCATGACGGATTTTACGCCAGAACAGATTCGGTCAGCGATGGAGAAATATACGGGTGGGCACGCCGATTTCAATCCGGGTGCAGTCAAAATATCCGAAGGGATTTTTGAAAGAAAACTGGGATTCGTGGAAGCACTGGAATGGACAAACTACATTTGTAGTTCAACCAGGACCGTGCCGATTCGTTATATTCTGGATCAGACGAGTACAAACGGCGAAATCATTGATATGGCCGGCGGCGCATTTACAAAGGTCAAGGGTACAGCGCTTAAAGAGGATGAGGATTTCCTGGCCTATGATCTCGGTGAGCGTTATGAAACGGCTGTGCAGGCAAATTTAGAGCAGCATTTTCATTTTTCTTCTATTGATTATACTTTGGATGCCAAAGGGAAAAATACCATCCGCAAAGAAATCGTGCTTCATTTTGATAATGCAACGGCGGAGGATATCGGCGGAATCTGTGATAAAATCCGTGCACTCGGCAAGAATGATGAAATTGCGGCAAAGACTAAAGTGGAGCTTTCGCATGATTCTGTGAAGCTTGTTTTTGAAGGAAAAGCAAGCGAAATCAATCATATGATGAGTGCAATCACCGGCGGCGATGAAACAGGTGTTTCTTATGCAAGTGAGAGCAAATGGCTTGTTCCGCTTGGGAACACGATTGTTGAGGATATTGTCGATTTTGACGGAATCGCATATAAGGATCCGAACGGTTCCGAATACTGGCAGATTCCCGTAAAATACACGGCGAAGGTCTACGGTGTAGGGCAGGAAGTCATCAATGACCAGCCACTGGTTACGGAGAAGATTTCAAGCTTTGAGGGCAAGTTTACGACGGATAACCGCGTAAGGGTGCTGTATCAGACGAAACGAATCAACGGCTTTGCATTCCTTTGGTACCTGCTGCTTTTGGTTGCATTTGCAGCGTTTGTGGGAGGAATTTACTTCCTGGTTCGTTCCTTTATAGAAAAGAAACGCGAAACGAATGAGGAAATCAGTGCAAAAGAGAACGGTGTCGGGGAAGCCAGGGAAATCGAAGTAAAAGAGCCGGAAATTGAGAGAATCACGGATGCGGAAGTGATTGAGCCGGAACCGATAGCGGAAGTTGCGGAAGAGACAGTAACGGAAGAAACGGTTGAAGCGGAAGAGCCGGTAGTAGAAGAGACAGAAGAAAATAATGAAAACTCTTGAAAATCTTATTGACATAGGTGGTGTGATTTGATAAAATATCCCTTGCGCTGACGAAAAAAGCGTATCCACTGGAGAGGTATCGAAGTGGTCATAACGAGGCGGTCTTGAAAACCGTTTGTCCGAAAGGGCGCATGGGTTCGAATCCCATCCTCTCCGCTAAGTTAGACGGAAACCTCTTGAGTGAATGAACCAAATAAAGTAAAGTGATTTGGCTTAGTTTGGAGAAGTACCCAAGAGGCCGAAGGGGCTCCCCTGGAAAGGGAGTAGGTCGTGAGAAGCGGCGCGAGGGTTCAACTCCCTCCTTCTCCGTTAAACGAAGAAAAGAATCGCAATGAACGTACACGCGATTCGAGGGTTCAACTCCCTCCTTCTCCGTAGCGAATTTAATAGTTCGTTAGTTTCTAACTTAATCTAGAAACAATGTACCTTGACAAATGAACAGCAATGCAACCCTGAAAATTCCAAACATTGCAGCAATGCAATAAAGAGAAAATTCAGAAGAACAACCTTAATTAAGTAAATTTAGGATTATTAGCTAGAGTTTATCTGGTTAAAGAATCAAACATTTTTTTAGAGAGTTTGATCCTGGCTCAGGATGAACGCTGGCGGCGTGCTTAACACATGCAAGTCGAACGGAGTTATGATGTGAGAGGAAAGAAGCTTGCTTTGGACTAATCTTTTCATAACTTAGTGGCGGACGGGTGAGTAACGCGTGGGTAACCTGCCTTATACAGGGGGATAACAGTCGGA
>CADANR010000159.1 GCA_902789265.1 uncultured Lachnospiraceae bacterium
TAGGGAAGAATTTATTCGCACCCTACTCGCGTACAAGCACTTAGCGAATTTACGAGCTTAGTGCTTGTTGCTAAAAGACGCTTAGCGTCTTTTTGAGTGCATGGTCCGCGTTTCTGCGTAAGCAGAATAATTACATTACGCGGACCTGCACATAATAAAAACGCCGGAGAGATTCTCCGGCGTTTTATTTTGCGTGAATGTTAAGTCTCCTTGGATGTCTCGTAGAGGGTCGCATATTTACTTTTTCATAATAGTTATGGTTATTTTTGCTCCCGTTCTATAGAGCCATCCACCGAGACTTAACAATCACTTCTCGTAAAAGAATGAAGCAATTCTCGTATATCCGATATCCTTATAGTTCACCACCTGCTCGGTGTTTCCTAGGAACAGTACGCCTCCCCTGGTTAAACTCTTATAATACTGACGGAAAATCTCGTCCTTCTTCTCTTCCGTGAAATAGATTAACACATTCCTGCAGACAAGAAGGTTGACGTTGACAGGATATTCATCCGAGAAAAGGTTATGTTTCTTGAAATTTACGCATCTTCGTATTTCCGGGGCAATGGCATACCTGCCGTTTTCCGTCTTTGTAAAATACTGCTGATACTCCTTCGGCACATTCGCAATACTCTTCTTTAAATAAATCCCCGCCTTGGCTGTTTCAATGGCTTTTTCATCAATATCCGTAGCCAGAATGGAAAATTTCGTTCTCGGAAAATATTTCAGAAAAAGCATTGCCAAAGTATACGGTTCATCTCCGGTGGAACATGCTGCAGACCAGATCCGGATTTTTGTATGACCGGATAATTTCGGAATGATTTCTTTTTCCAGATATTCCCACTGTTCCGGATTACGGAAAAATTCCGATACATTGATTGTGGTATATTCAATAAACTGATCCAATGCTTCATGATTCGCAGACAGAAAAACAAAGAATTTCACATAATCGTGATATCCTCTTCCCTGCATAAAAGAATCAATCCTGCGCTTCATCTGGCGTTCTTTATAGAAGCTTAAGTTAATCCCCGTCAGTTTATTAAATTCCTTTTTAAATGCCTCGTAGGTGTTTTCCATTTTTATACCGTAAACACGAATGCAAAACCCCGGCAAAACGTATTGCCGGGGTCTTATATCGGTTTTAATTCTTTCTTATTCTTCTGCAGGTGCTTCAGCAGGTGCCTCTGCCGGTTCCTCGGCTGCAGTTTCTTCAGCGGGTTCCGAATCCGGGAGAAGTGCCTTCATGGAAAGGCTGATCTTCTGATTCTCTTCGTTGAAGTCAACAATCTTTGCAGTAACTTCTTCGTCTTTCTTTAATACATCGGAAGGTTTTGCAATATGATCCTTGGAAATCTGGGATACATGAAGGAGTGCGTCAACACCCGGCTCAAGTTCAATAAACGCACCGAAATCGGTCATTCTTGCAACTCTTCCGGTAACAACGTTACCTACTGCATACTTGCTTGCTGCATCCTTCCAGGGATTCGCATCATCAAATTTCGCGGTAAGAGCAATCTTGGTTCCGTTGATTTCTTTAATCTTAACTCTGATAGCCTCGCCTACCTTGAAATGCTTCTTCGGATTATCAATTCTTCCCCAGCTCATCTCGGAGATGTGAAGAAGTCCGTCAATTCCGCCGAGATCTACGAATGCACCGAAATCGGTAACATTCTTGATGGTTCCGTCGATAATATCATCAACCTGAATCTTTCCGAGAAGTTCGGTCTGTGCTTCTTCTTTCTCTTTTACGAGAATCTGCTTACGATCGCCGATATATCTTCTCTTCTTCGGATCGTAATCCTTCATGACGAAGGAGATTTCCTGATCCTGATACTTGGTTAAGTCTTTCTCAAATACGTCGGATACAAGGCTTGCAGGAATAAAGATTCTTACGTCATCCACTACTACGCAGATTCCTCTGTCGAGAACCTGTGCAACCTTTGCGGTAAGAACTTCCTGGTTGTTGAAAGCTTCTTCCAGCTTCTTGCTGCCTCTGTCTGCAACGATTCTCTTATGTGTAAGAGCAACCTGGCCTTCTCCGTCATTTACTTTAAGTACCTTAACTTCAATTTCATCTCCGGGCTTTACAGCTTCCAGAAGATTAATGCTTAAATCGTTCGTATATTCATTTTTGGGAAGGATTCCGTCTGATTTATAGCCGATATTAAGAATCAGCTCATCGGGCTTTACGTCAATAACCGTACCCGTAACGATATCCCCCGTATGAATTGTCTTAAATGATGCTTCAAGCATTTGTTCAAAAGTCTGTTCTGACATGTTTTTGAACCTCCTCAATAATTTTCTTTGGGGTCGATGCCCCTGCCGTAATACCCACCAGTTCTACTGACTCAGGTAATTCCACCCGATTCAGGTCATCCTTGGTCTGGATGAAAAAAGTCAAGTTGCATTCTTTCGAACAAATCTCAAACAGCTTTCTCGAGTTTGAACTGTGTGATCCCCCTATTACGATCATTGCGTCAACTTCTGCTGCAATCGTTTTCGCCTCAGACTGACGCTCCGCCGTTGCATTACAAATAGTATTCACAACACTACTATAATACCCTTTTTTGTCAAAAATATCAACTATATCTTTAAACTTTGTTGAATTAAATGTTGTCTGGGAAACAATGGTAATTTTCTTATCTTTCGCAAGGTTTAAGGCAGCTGCTTCCTCCACCGATTCCACTACGTAAAAGTCCCCGTTTACATAGCTGCAAATCCCTTCTACTTCAGGATGTGCCGGGTTTCCGACGATAATGATTGTGTCCCCTTCGTTGCTTGCTTTTTCCACAATTTTATGAATCTTTTTTACAAAGGGACAGGTCGCATCCACATAAGCGATTCCGTTCTTTTCCAGAATATCGTAAATTCGCTTCTCCACTCCGTGGGAACGTAAAATCACCGTGCCGTCTTTTACATGTTTTAATTCTTCTTCCGAAGCAATTACCTCAACACCTTTCTTTGCCAGATCCTCCACAACACTCTCGTTATGTATGATCGGTCCGTAGGTATAGATTTTTCCGCCTTTTTCAATCTGCTCATAGACGGAATTCACGGCCCGTTCCACACCGAAGCAAAAGCCTGCGGTTTTCGCAATTTGTACTTCCATGCCGGTCTCCAATAATAAATTTATTAATTGCGTTTCTTATTTATGGTCTCCACCATCACCTTTAAGACATCGTCGATTCCCATATCGGAAGAGTCGATTAATACGGCATCCTCTGCCTGTTTTAACGGTGCAATCTCGCGATTCATATCGCGTTCGTCACGCTCGATAATATCGGCTTTGATTTTTTCCAAATCGCATTCCTGACCTTTCTCGGTAAGTTCCTTAAAACGTCTGTTTGCGCGCTCTTCCGCCGATGCGGTCAGATAGAATTTCACATCCGCATTCGGAAGGATGTTTGTGCCGATGTCACGGCCATCCATAACAACATCGTTTTCTTTCGCAAGATTTCTCTGAAGGTCTAAGAGTTTTGCTCTCACCGCACCGTCCACGCTGCTTGCAGAAGCCATGTTTCCGACTTCCTCGGTACGAATCATGCCGCTTACGTTCTCGCCGTTTAAAATAACCTGCTGTATTCCGTCTTCATAACGGATTGTTACGTCAGCGCCCCGGCATTCATCCGCAAAACGATCCCGTTCATCCGGCTTAACACCTTTTCTTAAAAGGTAAAGTGCGATGGCACGGTACATTGCGCCGGTATCCACGTAAATGAAATTCATTTCCTTTGCAACAAGTTTTGCGATGGTGCTCTTTCCTGCGCCTGCAGGTCCGTCGATAGCTACATTAAATCCCATGATAATCTCCTTTT
>CADANR010000160.1 GCA_902789265.1 uncultured Lachnospiraceae bacterium
GCCGGATGGGCGGTATAATAGAATCAGAAGAATGATTATATAATTAATCGGATACAGAGTTTGACATGAGCAGGAACGAGAAGAAATTAATCGCTAACAATAAAAAAGTATATCACGACTATTTTATCGAGGAGACTTATGAAACCGGAATCGTGCTTCACGGGACCGAGGTAAAGAGCCTCCGGATGGGGAAGTGCTCCATCAAGGAATCGTTCCTTCGAATTGAGAACGGAGAGATGTTTATCTACGGAATGCATATTTCTCCTTATGAAAAAGGAAATATTTTTAATAAGGATCCGCTTCGTACCAGAAAGCTTCTGCTTCATAAGAGTGAAATTATGAAACTGGTCGGCAAGGTGAAAGAAAAAGGATTTACATTGGTTCCGATTGAGGTATACTTTACCGATGGAAAAGCCAAAATCCTGATCGGACTTGCAAAAGGTAAAAAGCTCTACGATAAACGCGAAGACATTGCAAAGAGGGATTTAAAACGTGAGGCCGAGCGTGAATTCAAGGCCAGATTTTAGTTCGGTTGCAATTTAAAGCGAAATCGGGAGCATTTTATAGATTTCATTGCAGAAATACTGCAGAATTAATTGTGGTGCTGCAGATGTTCTTTCTCAACTGAATAAGGGGTAGTAAAGGTTTCGACAGGGGTAATGCAGCTGGAGAAGCTATCCGCATGCGATGCGTCAAATGGCAAATTTAAATATAAACGCTAACAGAAGAGTAGCATTAGCTGCAGCCTAAGCGCTGCGCTGTCCGCCCGGGTTCACCTACAAATCCGGATACGGGCATCATGATCTGTAGGAAACGGCATATGTTAAGCTTTGCGCATATGTACGTATGATGAAGCTACTGATTCCCGGAGGGTGTTGTTCCCCGCCGGGATGAGGGAATAAAAAAAGAGCAACTACGATAGTAGAAGGACAGGGAATTTACCTTTGGACACGGGTTCGACTCCCGTCTACTCCACGAAACGAAGAATCCCGCAAATCATAGATTATTCACTAAAATCAATGGTTTGCGGGTTTTTTGTATCGAATAATGACAAATGCAAGAAAAAAGCGTAAAATAGAAGGGTATTTTTGGAAGGAAACAGAGGTTTTTGTAATGAGTCACGTGACAATTATTGTGCCGTCCTATAACCCGGATGAGAAACTTGAAGAGGTTGTAAAAGGACTGGTACAGGGTGGATTTGATGATATTCTTGTCGTAAATGACGGAAGCAAGGAAGAGTGCTTAAGTCATTTTGATGAGGTTTCGAAATATAAAGAAGTAACGCTCATAGTACATGAGGTCAATAAAGGAAAGGGCCGTGCAATGAAGACGGCATTTACTTATGTGCTGGAGAATCGTCCGGACAGTATCGGTGTAATCACGGTGGATGGTGATAACCAGCATACCGTAAAGGATATCCGTTATATGGCAGAACGCATGGAAGAGGATCCTGACAGTGTCTACATCGGTTGCCGGAGCTTTAAGGACAAGAAGATTCCCTGGAGAAGCCGCTTCGGAAACAATACAACATCTAATATTTTCACCTATATTCTTCGTATTCCGATTACGGATACCCAAACCGGACTTCGCGGAACACCGAGAAAATATCTGCAAAATCTGATAGACACGAAGGGCGAACGCTATGAATTCGAAACGGAAATGTTCTTTACTTTAAAAGAGAAGAATATTCCGTATAAAGAAACCACAATCGAAACGGTTTATATCGAAGAGAATGAGACTTCCCACTTTCACCCGATTCGTGATTCGTGGAAAATATATAAACTGATTCTGGCATACATGTTCAAGAAACTCTTTAAATTCATGAAATTCATGGCCAGTTCATTTTTATCTTTCCTTACCGACTGGGGTGTTTATACACTTTTGCTTTTGTTCCTGGACGGGAAACTTCCGGATAAGGCGGTACTTGCAATTGCGGTTATTTCGGGTAAATTATTGTCTTCCGTTTTGAATTTTATTCTGAATAAAAAGGTGGTATTTAAAAGCAACGCAGGACACGGCGGACTGATTCTTCGCTATTATACCTTATGGGCCTGCCAGACTGCATGCTCTTACGGACTGATTTACGGGCTGGGACTGATTTTCGGAAAAGAAAGCGTAATCGTCCGTATGATATTGAAACCGATTGTGGATGTTGTGCTCTTTGTACTCAGTTATAAAATACAAAAGAACTGGGTATTTAAAAACAAAGCAGAGTTATCACAGAATAAATAAAAAGATTTCACAGAAAATTCAAAACCTTTTGATACACTGAACCAGTATTCTCGAATAATATGTTTGGAGACAAACGTAATGTGTATTTTAATCGATTGGAGACTTAAATTATGAGTGCCGTAAAAATTCTTGTAGTGGATGATGAAGCACGTATGCGTAAGCTGGTTAAGGACTTTTTGACCAAATCGGATTATGAGGTTTTGGAAGCTTCGGACGGAGAAGAAGCTTTAAACGTGTTCTATGAGAATAAAGATATCTCTTTGATTTTACTGGATGTAATGATGCCGAAAATGGATGGTTGGGATGTCTGCCGGGAAATCCGTAAGGATTCCAAGGTGCCGATTGTAATGTTAACCGCAAGATCGGATGAGATGGACGAACTTCTGGGATTCAAGCTCGGCGTGGATGAATATATTTCCAAACCTTTTTCACCGAAGATTCTGGTGGCCCGTGTGGAAGCGCTTCTTCGAAGATCAAAAGGCTCCGCGGGTGATTCCAAACTGGAAGCCGGCGGAATCGTGATTGATAAAACCGCACATATTGTAACCGTAGATGGAGAAGAAGTGGATTTAAGTTTCAAGGAGTTCGAACTTTTAACGTATTTCCTGGAAAACAGGGGAGTGGCACTTCCGAGAGAAAAAATTCTTAACCATGTATGGAATTATGATTATTTCGGTGATGCAAGAACGATTGACACACATGTGAAAAAGCTTCGCTCCAAGCTCGGGAAAAAGGGCGATATGATTAAAACAATTTGGGGATTGGGTTACAAGTTTGAAACGATCAATTAAGAAACAATTCTCTCTTATATTCAGTCTGGTATTTGCCGGATTAATTCTGGTCTTTGTTTGTGCAAATATTTTTCTGCTCAAGTCATTTTTTATGTTTGCAAAACAAAGGGCAATGGTGAATGCATACGAAGAAATCAATCTTGCGGCCAGAGGCTACAGCCTAAAGTCGCAGGATTTTCTTTTGTCTTTAAGGCAAATCTGCGAACGCGACAATTTAAGCGTAATTATCTTAAGCGAAGATGAGAATACGATTATTTCTTATCAGGAAGGTGACGGGATTCTAAAGGAAAGGCTTCTTTCTTATTTCACGGATAATAACCGAACGGATGCCAGAGTATTAAAAATAACGGATTATTACACCGTACAGCATGTTAAGGATTCTTCCACAGGGCTTGAATACATAGAGGTTGTCGGAAGATTGTCTCAGGGTGAATATTTCCTGCTTCGTTCATCCGTTGAAGCAATCAAAGGAAATGTTTATATTTCCAATATGTTTTTATTAATCAGTTGCTTAATCGGTATTATTGCCGGTTCCATTACCATTCAGATTGTCATGGGAAGAATCGTAAAGCCGATTCTTAAATTAACGGAGATATCGGAAAAAATCACCATGCTTGATTTCGATGCCAAATACACGGGGAAAGGCGAAGACGAACTGGATCAGCTGGGGCAGAATATTAACAAGATGTCGGATAAACTGGAGACGACCATTTGCGAGTTAAAAGAGGCAAATGCAAATCTTAT
>CADANR010000161.1 GCA_902789265.1 uncultured Lachnospiraceae bacterium
ATGCATCTCTCCAGATAATGAATGTAATCCGGGTTCTTGCACATGCCTTTGCCTTCCACATCGGAAATCTTTGCAACATCCATGCCGTTACATGCAGTTGTCTTCATGACAATGTTTAAAGCCGGCGCATCGGTATCGTTTGCAATAAAGGTACCGATTCCGAAAGCAATCTTTGCCCTGCCTTCAAAGTATTTCTTAATTGCCGTAGCGCGTTCGAAATCCAGACTGTCGCTGAAAAGAAGCGTTTTCGTCTTCGGGTCGATGCCAAGGGATTCGTAATGCGCAATCATTTTATCGCCCCAGTCAAACGGTGAGCCGGAATCGTGACGTACACCGGAGAATAATGTCGCATAGGTTAACTGAAAGTCCTTTAAGAAGCAGTCCGTTGTAATTGCATCGGTTAATGCGGTTCCGTTTAACACGCCGTATTCCTTTACCCATGCATCGAGCGCATACCAGTTGGAGTATGCCGGATTGTGCTTATGATTTCCCTGTCCGACACACATGATCCATTCATGTGCCATCGTGCCGACTGCCTTGATATTGTACTTCTTTGCAAGATAGACGTTGGAAGTACCGACAAATACGGAATTTCCGATATTGGCATCTTTTAACCGTTTCACCGCAAGGTCCTGCGCTTCGCCGGAAAGTCTTCTTCTCATACCGAATTCGGAGAATGCCGCAAGATCATACTCGCCGTTTTCAAGCTTTGTAATTTTTGCATCCAGACGCTCCCTGAAGCTGTCCATCAGCTTGTCGTAATCATATGCCATGCGGAAATACACTTCGTTTACAATCGCAAGGGTCGGAATTTCGTACATGGAGGTATTTAACCATGTTCCCTTGGTTTCAATGGACAGACCGCAGGGCGCATCCGTGGAAATTGTGAAATCCTCATATCTCGGCTTCCAGAGTCTTAAGAAATCAACATAGGAACCCTTAATCCAGGTAATGTTGTGAAGATATTCCAGCTCATCTTCTTTGAAGCGAAGCTCCGTATAAAGAAGAAGCTGACGCTTGATTTCATCCACCATTTCCTTTGTAAAATGCACATCCTCGTTTCTGCACTTGAAACTCCAGGTGGTCTTAAAATCACTGAACTGGTGATAAATTGCCTGTCCCATGGAAAATTTGTAAGCATCCGTTTCCAAAAGACTTGTTATAATACGTTCCATTCTTTTTCCTTTCCGGGGATTGTCCCCATAGAACCATATCTGTTAATCCGCTTTCCTGCTGAATGTGATAAAGCGGTTTTTCCGTTCTTTAAAGTAATTTTCCGAGGTTTCCCTGGAAACCTTGTGCAGGGTTCCCGCATCCGGCTCCATCCAGACAAATTCATTGGAATTGTAGCCGGTCAGAAGAATCGCGCTCTCCTCGCCCGTCTGTACCAAAACCGGAATATCCTGATCAAGATAGTAATAAACAATATCCAGAGGACAACCCGATAAATTAAGGGCGATGCGGTCCATCATATATTTATCCAAAATCTCCGATGCGGACAACCCTCTTGCAAGCATTGCATCCGCATCCTGCGAAAATCCCTCGAGCTGCATCATGCACTCTAAGCATACCGCTAAGGACGTGCTGTTCTCCGGGACGGTATTTTCCTTAATCGCCATAATCTGGTTCTTTACCTGATAGGATTTCTTCTCCCAAATATACTCCGAAGCAGCGTTTAATACAAATCCGTTTTCTTCATAGGCGGATCTTACGGCATCCGCTTCGTTCTCCCAAACGCCCGTAATCGTCCCCTTTGCATAGGTGTAGAAGAAGTTCAGGACATCCGAAGAATCGATTTCGAGTTCCCTCATTCCCTCGAATAAAGTCAGTTTCGGAGTCATAATCTGAAGCGTCCGGGAATCAAATTCCTTCGTCATATGGATCTGCCAGACGGTTTTATAATTCTCCGTAATCACGGATTCCAGCGTATTCTTTCCGCTCTTTTCCGGAGTATTATCCACTATGGAATCCCCCGTGCCTTCCACGAAATTTCCTTCTTCGCTCTTTTTCACGCGGACAAGGGAAATCATGTTGTCTTCAAAAATGCAGTCCGTCACATAGTAGCCGTCCGGCGAATAATCCTTGTGAATTGTGCCGTCCTCCGTCTGAATGCGAACGGAATGCATAGGGAAAAATACATTCCCGTACGGATCGACACTTACATCCTCTTCATAGGCGATTCCGTAGACTAAATCCGTTCCCATGAACCCGAGCTGGCGAAGAAGTTCCCCTGAATCCGCCTTTATTTCAAACCGGTTCATTGTCTCAAAGTTTTCCAGTTCAATTACTTTCGCTCCGAGTTCCACACCCTCCGTCATCCATGCCGCCATGGTTCCGGTTTCGTTAATGGAAAATGCCTTCGGCGTCAGATTCGTTGCAATCTCATCGATTTCCAGTGATTCCAAATCCACGCAGTAAATTCCGCCGTCCAGGAAGAAAAACAGGCTGCCGGCAGCGTTTAAATAAAGAAGCTTCGAAAGGTTTGAATGAAGCATCTCCGGCGACCCGGAATACGGCACGAATAACTTTTCTTCCAGGGTATTTTTCTCAAAATCAAAAACATAGATTAAAAGTCCCGTTTCCCCTTCATGGGAACCGCGCGTCATATACCCGTAGGATGCAAACGTGGTTTTGCCGTCCTCCTCTACGGAAAGAATCTGAATCTCGGACCGGTTTAAAAATGGACGGTCTTTGTAATTTTCTTTATTATAATACGAAAATGCTTTCGCGAATTTATTTTCCGAAGGATTCGTAACAAAGAGACTTTCATCCTTTACAAATGCAAGAATCGTACCTTCCGGGCTTTCCTTCATGTTAAGACTGCCGTCGTCAATCCCTAAGAATAACGTATCGTTAAAGAAGATTTCATCCTCTTCAAAAATGAGACGACTCATGCTTCTCTCGTAGTCAATCAAATGCATTCTCTCGCTTCCGCGGCGAACCCGGAAATATTCTTCTATGCGGTAATGCTCTGCACTCTTCCCTTCACCGATCTGTACGATATAATACTGAATCACCGTTGCCGAGTCCTTCTCAATCGTAAGAAGTCTTGCGTAAATATCGCTTTCCGGATTCACGGCAAGCGTCCCCCAGGTAACCTGTTCCAAAGAAGAATGGATATTGGCATATCCGAAATCCGCATTGTCTTCGGAAGAATTGCTCTCCAGATATTTCTTAAGTTCCGTATATTCCTCTTTTTCGCCGAAGGTACGATAGGTAAAATCCTTCGTAAAATCAAGGTAGGTCTTTACATCCACTTCCTCTTTCGGAACCACGCGGGTGTTATAGTAAAGTTCCTCGCCCTCGACATCAAGGCGTACGGTCAGTGCGTATTCACATCCGTTTTTCAGAAGGTCCTTTAAGGACGTATAAACGGAAATCACATCCCCTGTCTTTTCGAAATCCTTCACCTCAGAATCCTCAATCAGACGGCTTCCGTCCACCGTTCTGACCTCAAGGGAAATACCGGAAACGGTTTTATGAAAACACTGAATCTCAAATGAAAGACTCCTGTTCTCACCGAGCGGAGTGAGGTTTTCCTTCATCAGTGCCGGATTCTGTCTGACATGGTATCCGTAGGTCGGATTATATACCTGATCCCCCGAAAGGAAAGAAACAATCGGATAGGAGCTTTCGGGAAAATCGATGGTCATATCCGTTGCGCCCTTGTTTAAGAGGGATGAAAAGAGCAGGATGGAAAGGAAAAATGAAAGAAGTCCCACGCATATTTTGATCAGCGTATCTCTCAAGTTGTTTTCTCCTTTCTTTCTCCCAATATTGGTTTTGGTAAAGCATTATGGCTCACGTCGCACTTGGCAATACTTCGACGAGGTTTGATTTTGTTTGCAACTTTAAGATTTTTTTAATGAGAAAGAACTTGTTGTTGCAAACTGCAAACGCACCTCTTACGAAGTTTGCCAAGCGCTTGCTCGAGCAAATACTACATTACAGCTTGACGGTTGGAAACATTGCGAAGGGTGAGTTGCCACTGCATCCGAATCCCTGAGCAATCGTTTACAATCGTCAAGAGTACCATAGAATATATTCGGAAATGTATAAATCTAATTAGGTTCGGTACCGAGTACCACCTTGTCGTCTACTCTGACGAGCATATGCTCGGGACCGTAGGCGGAGTAGTCGTCGTTGAAATCGAGGGCGCTCCAGTCACCACGGGCAACACGGATCTGAATATTCAGCTCGTGACCGCCCGGAAGTTTCTTCTTTCCGTTATTGGAAATCACGACCGAATTC
>CADANR010000162.1:0-1029 GCA_902789265.1 uncultured Lachnospiraceae bacterium
TTCCTTAGTAGAGTTGTTCTCCATGATTTCTTCCACCTGCTCGGGAGAAAGATATAAATCAACCATGACACCGCCGACGCTGGACTCTTTCGCAGATGCAACAAAGAGATCGCGGATTCTGGGAGAGGGTCCTAACTGAATCTGATACAGGAAGAATAAAAATCCCGCCAGCAAAACGAATACAGTGCCGAAAAGCCAGGCTGTCAGGCACAGGAAGACGGTTAATACTTTATTTTTTTTCTTGGCTTTTTTCTTCTTTTTGGCCATGCTGTCTCTCTTTCCGCAATATCATACCAAACAAAATACAGAACAAGTGGAATAATAATACGCTTAACATATTATTGCCACATTATCTTCGATATAGTACCGTATAATGCGTTGCATTATACTGTCACAATATCTACGATATTGTACCACATTTTGTGGTTGTACTCAATACAAACCACAAAAAAGTGTAAAAAAGTATTAAAAAAACATTAAGAAAATCGTCCTTATTTATATGTGTTTTTCATGTGAAAATAATGACAAACGTTGCAATTTAGAGTAAAATAGCATTGTATGGATTTTTCTGTACTCAAGGGGGACGACATGTCAAATTTAAAACACTACATAGATGGTATTAAGAACGGCGAAGGCTTTTTTGACGAGGCTTTCAAACTTCATTTTTTCCTGAACGTATTATGTGTAATCAAAGCAATTTACGCGATTCTGTTCTTTACCTTCGATCTTCGGTACCTGGGACTGTTTGCGGTGGTAATTGCAGTTTCCTATCAGCTTTTAAGACTTCTGGTGCAGAAGGGCTTATATAAGACGATTATTCACATTGTTTACGTTGAAACATGGTGTTTTGCAATTATTAACGAAGTGATACTGGGAAGGGACAGCAGTTTCTCCATGCTTGCGGTGGCATCCATTCCGGCGATTTTTTACTTCGCACTTACCTGGGGCATTTACAAGAAAAAGGAACTGGCAAGTTTTCTTTTGTCGCTTGTTCCGATGATGATTTTCACGCTCCTTTATGTGTATGAT
>CADANR010000162.1:1048-4771 GCA_902789265.1 uncultured Lachnospiraceae bacterium
CTTTCATGGTAATGATCGGATTTTTGATGTTACTGCACTGGGATATGGCATCGAAGACGAGCAGCTTAACCACCAGGAATGAAGCACTGAACCAGGAAGCAAACAAGGATGCGTTGACGGGGCTTTTCAACAGACGTTACATGAACGTGCAGCTGGAAGAAAAGATGCAGCTTCTTCAGGAGGAGGGACGTATTTTCGGTATCATCATCTGCGATATCGATAACTTCAAGAAGGTAAATGATTCCTTCGGGCATGAGTCAGGTGATGACGTGCTTGTAAATGTTGCCAGGGTTTTAATGAGTTCCCTTCGTGAAAACGATGCGGTATGTCGCTGGGGCGGTGAGGAATTCTTGATTGCAATTGACGGAAACAGGAAGGTTACAATCGATGTTGCGGAACGTATCCGCGGAATGATTGAGGACATGGTGGTTATCTCTCACGGTTATACCATCAAGATTACGATGACCTTCGGTGTCACCGAATCCACGCCGGGCTTAAGCATCGACAAGCTTGTGGAAATCGCGGATGAGAGATTATACCAGGGAAAACAGAACGGAAAGAATCAGGTAGTTTCCGAGTAATTATTTGGGAGAATTTGAAAAAGTTTTTGAAGTATGTGCCGAAACGGCCGGGGAAAAAGTTATGGAAGACAGAGGAAGATTCAGCTTAAAAGGATTTCAGTTAAAAAGAAGAGCAAAAGAAACATTTGCCATGTTTCTAAGTATTTTAATGGTGGCAAGTGTTATTTCTGTTCCCGTGAAAGCGGAAACATACTCCGGGGATGATTCCGGAGCGGGAAAGATTTATTTTGCCGGGGATGTTATCAGATTTAACGATTCCTACGGCAATATTAAAGTTCAACCCGTTACTATCCCAAGAGACGGAATGTTTTCACTTCCCGATCTGGCACCGAATTCAGCTTCGGATCCCCAGGTGGGTACAGCAGGGATGTACTATTATCAATCCAGCTTTACTTTGCCAACCAGAAACACATTGACTGTCACTCTTCCGGATGATTATTATTCCGAAGGCTTTGATCTTGCATTTGTACAGAATGAAAACAATATAAGCGGTGAAGTAGACGGAAAAAATACTTCCACCATCGAGCTTATGATGGATTATGGTTTTAAGATTGATTATTACGGAATAAGCGGTGCCTGGATTACCAACAGTTCGGCAGTGAATGTGTATGAACCAAAGTCAAGTGACGACGGACGTGAGCTGATGTGGGAAGTGATACAGGAAAATGAAGCAATCAGTGATTACGATCCCGATGAAGACAATGCCGTAATCGCCTGGTCCACGGATTCGGGTGATCGGACTGCGGCAACTTTGGACGGCTCGTATGTAAAATGCGGAGAAATCGTCAGTCTAGTGCGTTTTCAGGCAGATACTCACTCTGACGGAGTATTGAAATTATACCCTGTTTATAATCGTGCAGACGGACCTGCAACGGTTTCCATGGATGATTATGAATTAAACGAAGACGGAACAATCCCCGAAACGGTATATTCTCCTGAAATTCTGAAGACCAGCGGAGACCAGAGAACTTATTCCGTTACATATATTCCGGTCAACAGTTTGGAAAAAGATATTGAAACCGGAAAATACATTGTTGAGCCGGGGACAACATATACGGATGAGGGCACGCGTTATCCGAGAGTGCCCGGAAAATATGTTGTCCGTGCCGAAGCGGAGGAATCGGATACTGCCTTTAACGCAGACGGCGACATTACGGAAAGAGGATTCACGGCCACGCAGGCATTAAATACTTTTGAGGTTTACGGTTATCCGAGCGGCGGTGAAGTTACCGGAAAAAGTGATTTAAAATATACCGGAAGCGCACAGGATCTTGTTACCGTGGTGCAGCCGGAAGGCGGAGTTTTTGTATTCAGTGATGAGGAGGAAGGGAATTTTACCGAAAGTATTCCTCAGGGTACGGATGCGGGAAATTATGATATCTATTATCAGATCAAAGGGGATGATTACTACCTGGATTCTGAAGTGGATTCCCTTACCGTAACCATTGACAAGGCAGAATACGATCCGGTACCCACGGTTACTCTTGATGACTGGAGATTCAATGAATCGGCGAATGATCCTTCCGTGGAAAATGCGGATGACGGTGCGACGATTCAATACACCTATAAGCTTAGAAGAGCGGCGGAGTCCGCTTATTCCGAAGACGTTCCTTCCGAGGTCGGAGAATATGTGGTAAGAGCCCGGATCGGGGCAACCTTAAATCATGAAGCCGTTACGGTTACGGATGAGTTTGAAATACTGAAAGGCCAGTTTACTCCACACTTAACGATGGACGACTGGAAATACGGCGAAACTGCGAAAACCCCTGTTCTTCAGGATAATATAAGCGGCGGCGCGGTAACGTATACTTACTGGCTTGACGGTGAAGAAGATGAATATGATACCCCGCCTGAAGCACCCGGGGATTATCATGTGAAGGCGGAAATCGCAGAAACGGATGAATATGAAGAAGCGTTTGCAGTAGCTGATTATACGGTTTCAAAGGGAGAGATTACGCCTTCTGTCAGCATTGAAGGCTGGTCATACGGACAATCGCCGAAAGAACCTGTAATCACCGGAAATACCGGACACGGTACAGAGACGGTTCAGTATAAAGAAAAAGGTCAGGAAGATACTTCCTATTCCGAAGATGTTCCGGAAAATGCGGGAGACTACACCATTCGTGCCATTATAGGCGAGACGGATTATTATAACGAAGCCGTAACGGATCCGGTTAATTTTACAATCGGAAGAGCTACCTTTGCACCCACCGTAGCATTCGTTGATTTCACCTACGGAGAAACTCCGGCGGACCCGGTTATTACCGGAAATACCGGAGGCGGAGCCGTAAGTTATGCATACAGATTACAGTCTGCAACGGAAGAAGAGTATGTTTCGGGACTTCCCGGTTCCACGACTCCGGCAGGGGAATATATATTAAAGGCAACAATCGAAGAAACTGTTAATTATCCTTCGGCTGAAGCCACGACAGAATTTACGATTGCTAAAGCAACTCTTGGTGCGCATGTAAGTATTTCAAACTGGACTTACGGGGAGACGGCAAATACGCCGTCGGTTGATAAGAATCCGGAAAGTGCAACCGTGAAATATGAATACAAATTAAAAACCGCTGCAGCATCCGCATACAGCGAGACGGTACCGACAGATGCCGGAGAGTATGTGGTCAGAGCTACGATCCCTGAAAGTACCAATTACAATGAGGATGTTTCAACCGCAGATTTTTCAATTGCGAAAGCATCGATTTCGCCGTCCCTTTCCATGGATGATTGGACATACGGAGAAACCGCAAGCACTCCCGTTGTAACCGGAAATACGGGAAACGGAGCAGTAACATATGCATACAGATTACAGTCTGCGACGGAGGAGGGATACACTTCGGGTCTTCCCGATTCCACTACAGAAGCAGGTGATTATATTTTAAAGGCTTCCGTTGCGGAAACCGATAATTATTTCGATTCCGTGATAACGGATGAATTCAGTATTTTCCAGGCGGAGCTTTCGCCGAGCATTGAAATTGCCGGATGGACTTACGGCGATGCACCGAATACTCCGACTGTATACGGAAATATCGAAGGCGGTACGGAAACCATCCAGTATAAGGAAAAGGATGCTGAAGACGATGCATACATCCAGGAGAAAGTCGGAGAGTTCTTAGAGGGAGACGACGTCGAAAACGTTGAC
>CADANR010000163.1 GCA_902789265.1 uncultured Lachnospiraceae bacterium
GTGGAAAGCATTGCCGGTACGATGGTATCGAATAACGGCTTTCCGGTTGCTTCGTTGATTTTAAGAAGCGGGTTTCCTTCATATAAACGTCCAAAACCGCCTAAGAAGTAACATCCGCCTGCAACGATAATTGCGAAAACGGTGGAAATAACGGTTCCTTTGTGAATATCATTCTCGCTCTTGATAGCATAAAACTTACCGACCATCTGAGGAAGTCCCCAGGTTCCCAGGGAAGTCAGAATTACAACGAATAACAATGCCAGAGGATCCGGTCCCAAGAAGGAGGAATAAGCACCTGCCCATGCATCTCCTTCAATTGCGGAGAGGGATTTCATGGATTCCACAAGTCCGCCGTTTTGTGCTACTACGGAAATGATAACTGCTGCAATACCGAATAACATGATGATTCCCTGAATGAAATCGTTGATTGCGGTTGCCATGTATCCGCCGAAGATTACATATACACCGGTCAGTACCGCCATTACCGCAATAACTACCCAGTAAGGAATCTCGAATACAAGACCGAACAAACTGGAAAGTCCGTTATAAAGGGATGCGGTGTAAGGAATCAGGAAAATGAATACGATTACGGATGCCGCGATTTTTAATGATTTTGAATTAAATCTCTTTCCGAAGAAATCTGGCATGGTCTTCGCATCATAATGCTGTGTCATGACACGGGTTCTTCTTCCTAAGATATTCCATGCAAGAAGCGACCCGATAAAGGCGTTTCCCAAGCCTGCCCAGGTACTTGCAAGACCGAAGTTCCATCCGAACTGTCCCGCGTATCCGACAAAAATTACTGCCGAAAAGTACGATGTTCCGAAAGCGAATGCCGTAAGCCAGGGACCTACGCTTCGTCCTCCGAGAACGAATCCGTTTACATCTGTTGCTTTCTGTCTTGTGTAAAATCCGACGCTGATCATCAGTGCGAAGAAGAGTACAAGCAGAATGACTGTTAGAATTTTCATAATGTCTCCTTCATTATGCATTAAAGATTTTATAGAATAATTTAGCGCTTTAAAGTTTTACGCTTTGCTGCTTTAAAGTAACATAGTTTTATAAAAATGTCAATAACCATAAACTTGCCAAATGCGGCTAAATCTTCTATAATGCGAAATGTATATGCAAATTTTTCTTTTAAATAAAGAAAAGAACTGTTTTCGGATGTGCACCGCGAAAGGAGATGCATCGTTATGATGAATTTTCACAGTAAAAAATCGAAGCAGATCGTTGCAATCGTGATTATCGTTGTTCTGGTAATTGCGATGGTTGTGCCTACCATGGCATATATGTTCGG
Organism: uncultured Lachnospiraceae bacterium; assembly: GCA_902789265.1. GTDB lineage: Bacteria > Bacillota > Clostridia > Lachnospirales > Lachnospiraceae > UBA3766. Next base: position 1,301 of record CADANR010000163.1, read on the forward strand.
CGGCTGATTATGGAACAATACGGGATTCTGATGATCGGCTATGCCGGAAGCTTCGGAGCCGGACTGATCGCAGAAAAAAAAGAAATAAAGCTTCTTGAAAGATTCCCTTCTTTTCTGATCCGGAATGCGGTTTCGGAAGGAAAGAAAGGGGTTTTGTATAAAGAGATGCTTCTTGAAAGGTTAAAGGACCTTTCCTTCCGGTATGATATCCTTTGCATGGAGGAAGCCGGTGACGGCGGCGTATTTAAAGGTCTTTGGAATTTGGGAGAAGCTGCCGGTTCGGGATTTTTTGTGGATCTAAAAGCCATTCCGATTAAGCAGGAAACCGTGGAAATCTGTAATTTTTTTGATATAAATCCGTACCAGCTTTACTCGGAAGGCGTAATCCTTTTAATGAGTAAAGAAAGCGATGCGTTAGCCGAGGAATTACGTCGGGACGGAATCCCGGCGGAGCGAATCGGAAGAACGCATTTCGAAAAAAAGAGAGTGATTCTGAATGAGGACGAGGAGCGGTTTTTAGAGCCGAGGGCAGGAGATGCCATCGTCGGAATGGAGTAAATAATGAGAGAGAAAATTCTTACAATCATCGAAAAAAACAGCAAAATCGATTTAAAGGAACTTGCTATTATTCTCGGCGAGGAAGAGATTGATGTGGCGAACGAAGTAAAGGCCATGGAAGAGGACGGTACGATTTGCGGATACCATACCTTAATCGACTGGGACAAAACCTCGATTGAAAAGGTCAGCGCATTAATCGAAGTCCGTGTAACCCCGCAGCGCGGTCAGGGCTTTGACAATATTGCCGAGAGAATTTACAAGTATCCCGAAGTGAATAGCGTATACTTAATGTCCGGCGGATACGATCTTCTGGTTACCTTAGAGGGCAAATCCTTAAAGGAAGTTTCTTCCTTCGTATCGGACAAGCTTTCCACACTGGACACGGTGCTCTCTACGACCACTCATTTTATTCTGAAAAAATACAAAGACCACGGAACCATCATGGCAAAGAAATTTGAAGATACAAGACTTTTGATGACTCCGTAAAGGATAGACAGTTATGCGAAATCCCTTAAGTGATAAAATTACAGACGTAAAACCTTCGGGCATCCGGAAATTCTTCGATATCGTAAGTGAAATGAAGGATGCGATTTCCCTTGGTGTGGGCGAACCCGATTTCGACACTCCCTGGCATATCCGTGACGAGGGTATTTACGCACTCGAAAAAGGAAGAACCTTTTATACCTCCAACGCAGGTTTAAAGGAACTGCGTGAAGAGATTCAGAAATATATCATGAAGCGTCAGGGTGTAAATTATGATCCGTTAAAGGAAATCATGGTTACGGTCGGCGGTTCGGAGGCGATTGATGTGGCGCTTCGCTGCATGTTAAATCCCGGTGATGAGGTCATCATTCCCGAGCCCTGCTATGTATCCTACGTTCCCTGCACGAAGATGGCGGACGGTGTTCCGGTTATCATCAATTTGAAAAATGAGAATCGTTTCCGCTTAACACCGGAAGAGCTTCTGGATGCCATTACCGAAAAGACAAAGGTCTTAATTCTTGCATTTCCGAACAATCCGACCGGTGCGATTATGGAGCGGGAGGACTTGGAGAAGATTGCAAAGATCGTGATCGAAAAGGATCTTTATGTAATTTCCGATGAAATCTATTCCGAGCTTTCCTATATCGGGGAGCATGTATCCATTGCATCCATTCCGGGAATGAGAGAACGTACGATTATGATTAACGGTTTCTCCAAGGCATTTGCAATGACAGGATGGAGACTCGGGTATGCCTGCGGTCCGGAATTGATTCTGAAACAGATGATTAAACTGCATCAGTTCGCAATTATGTGCGCTCCCACCACCAGCCAGTATGCTGCGGTGGAGGCACTGAAAAACGGCGAAGAGGATGTAAATATGATGCGCGAAGCGTATAACCAGAGACGCCGCTATTTAATGCATGCCTTTGCGGAAATGGGACTTCCGTGCTTTGAGCCGGGCGGTGCATTCTATGTATTCCCCTGCATTAAGGAGTTCGGTATGACAAGCGAGGAGTTTGCGCTGAAATTTTTAGAGGCAGAGAAAGTTGCAGTTGTTCCGGGAACGGCTTTCGGAGACTGCGGAGAAGGATTCCTTCGAATTTCGTATGCTTATTCGCTCGAGGATCTGAAGGTTGCAATCGACAGGCTTGCGCGATTCGTGGAAGGACTTCGAAATAAATGACAGGCTTCGTGACGGCAGGACCCTTCCGGAAAGTCTCGTAGAAGCTCGCAATTTACATTTTTTGAATATAATTAACATTTTTCTTTGCTCGTGTTCTATAGAGCCTTCCCGAAAGGGTTGCCGCTCACTTGCC
>CADANR010000164.1 GCA_902789265.1 uncultured Lachnospiraceae bacterium
ATAACGGAAATTTCATGCAGTACAATTTTCAGTGAATTAAACCGGAATTAAAACGATAAAAAAGGGAGAACATAAGATGAAGAAGAGAATGAAACACATTGTATGCGCATTATGCGTAATTTTACTGTTGGCTGCGTTGGCGGGATGTAAACGCAAAGGAACGGATATCACATCCAACTGGAAACTGGTTGAGTATACCGTTAAAGGTAAAAAAACAGTAATTGATGATCAGGCGGTTTTGGTAAAAGCGGTAACTGCTTCTGATAATCCGAAGTTTAGCTGCAAAGACGGAAAGAACTGCGTTTTTGAAAGCGGTGGAAAGGCACATCAGGGAACCGTGACACTGGAAGGGGATACCTATGTAATTAATTACAACGATACCTCCAAAAAGATGTTCGGTAGAATTGAGAATGATAAGCTCACACTGACGAATGAGAGCAAAAGCCTGGAATTTATTTTTACGGCAAAATAACCGTAGGATTCCTTTTGGATATCGAAGAGTATCTGTAAATGGATGATTCTCAATACTTGTTGCGGAAAAGTCAAAAAATGGTGTATCGTTCAACTCAGTCCACGTAACATCCGTTCCAGTAATACTCATGCATAATGGTTCCGGTTTTGGCATTAACGTCAACATAACTGTATTCGCAGATTTCGAACCGGTAAAACAGTTCTCCGGCCGGATTCGCCATTAATACATAGGTACCGGTGATCGGCTTTTTACTTCCGGGTTCCAGTATATCTTTCTCATGGGAGGTTGCCATTTTATAAACCTGGTCAAAAAAATCAGCCGGGTCAGCCAATCCTGTTTTATCTACCTGGGGAATCGGGACCGTATTATCGACATCGCGCCAGTATATTCCGCTTCCGTCATCATCCGCAACCACCCGGAATTCTTCGTAAATTGCACCATCCAGCAAAAGGCAGCCGAAAAGACGAAGATCCGCTACCGAATTGGGTGAGTTAAGTCCGGTATTAAATCCGGTAATATAAATATCTTCATAAAGCGTTTTGTCCGCTTTTTCAAACTGCTTCTTTACCATTTTCTCCGTTTTGGAATCTACATTCCTGAAGTCAAACATATCATCCGAATAATACGAATGACTGCCGGATGTTACGAAGACAACCGGTTTAAACGCCGTGTTTGCCGTTGTATTCACGGTCGGGACATTAACTGCTCCACCGCTGTTACTAAGCGGATTTTTCACCCGGATACTCCTGCACCCGGCCAAAGCCGATACCACGGCAAGTAAGACAGTAATCCATACAATGTGTTTTGATTTTTTCATATTCCCCTCGCTTCTTTGTTTTTGCATTAACCGATCTGACCATATCACGGGTAATGATAAAATCCAATCCGTCAAACAACAGTTTTTTATTCCGTCGGCAGATTACTTGATTATATCTCTTCCGCAGATATATAATAATAACGAACAGAAAGTGTACTTTTTATGGTTTTTTTACCAATACGATACACCAAAAATGGTGTATCGTTCAACTTTTAGGCTTTATTAATTCTGTGTAAGTGGGAGGTTTGGTACGAAAACTGTAAGAGGAAGAAAATTCTTACGTCATGTATTTTTTCAGAACCGGTTTGAAAAAAGCAAGGATGTAAATTGTTACAGAAAAGTGGATGAAGGAAAAGGGCAGCCATGGGAAAAAGTGCTCCCTATCTTGTTGGACACCGGATGGACAGCCGTTGTTAGTGAGAATGATATTATGGGAAGCAGGGGGCATATGCAAAGAAGCTACAGCGTAAAAAACAACAAAAGAAGTATTCTTGTGGCTGTCTTTTTCATATTTGTGATTTTTACCCTTTCAGCATGCTCTCAAGAATCCACTGTAGAAGGATATCAGCAAATCCCACAGGACGAAGCAAAAAGCATGATGGAGTCGGAAGAAGACTTGATTATTGTGGATGTGCGAACCGAACCGGAATATAAATCTGGGCACATTCCCGGAGCAATTTGTATTCCGGTGGAAAGTATAAACGATAATCCGCCGGCTGAATTGCCAAATAAGGATCAAACCATTCTGATTTATTGCCGTAGCGGAAGACGAAGCAAGACTGCCGCAGAAAAACTATCTACAATGGGCTACACAAATATCTATGAGTTTGGTGGAATCAACGATTGGACCGGAGATGTGGTGAAGGAAGAAGCGGCAAAAGAATAAACTATAGGAAAACCGATAAAAACATAATTGAGAACTGGCAGAAAACCAAGAAAAGACGAAATTCGGTTTTGTATGGAGGAAAATTGGAATGCGGAAAGAACAATTATCGGATATTATGCAGAATTTCCCGTTCTTTTTATTACCTTTTACTCAAAGGAACCCATGATGTCGGGGATTATGAAGTGGCGGTCGGTAGTCCGGCACGAGTGATTAAGAAACTGGATCCGGAAAAATTTGAGTAAAGAAGGCAAATACGATGCAGCAATTTTCCTATAAACAATTAGAAGATGAATCCTTCTGCGTTACCGGTTATGAAGGGGATGAAGCAGAAGTGTTAATTCCTTCCGTAATTGGTGGTCAGCCGGTCACGATGTTATTCGACAACATTTTTAAAGGACATACGGAAATCACCTCCGTTACGATTCCGGACACTGTTAACTTCCTTGGCGGTTTTGTTTTCGACGGATGTACAAATCTTCGTCAGATTACCTTGCCGTCCGCATTAGTTGATATCTGGCAATATGCTTTTGTGCGGAGTTCGTTTGAGGAACTTACGATTCCGGACGGCGTGAAATACATTCCTCCGTTTGCATTTAAGGACTGCAAGGAGCTCCGTACCATCCACTTCGGAAAAGGACTTGAGAAAGTATACGGAATGGCGTTCCAGGGATGCGATAAACTGGAAAAACCGGTATTCGGCGACGGCGTCGATGTAAGTCCGACGGCGTTTGAGTAATTATGAAGACTTTGCAATTTGGGAACGAAAAATCGGATATCGTTTTAATCCAATTGGTTGACGAACGTGAAATATCCTCGCTTGATCAGTAAGTCCGGATTATTGGGGAATTAACCGGCAAGGACTTTTGTTTGGTGGCTGTTATTGTTGACGATTGGAATAAAGATTTGTCTCCCTGGCCGGCACCGACGATATACGGAAACGAAGATTTTGGATCCAGAGCCGACGAAAAAGGGATTTGTAAAGTATAAAACTAATTCCTATGTTAGAAGGAACAATGTTAATGTATCATACTATGCGATAATGAACCTGTTGGTTATTTAGAATTTGCAGTTGCGGTTTGGCCTGAAAAGATTGTTGTTGAAAAGGTTACATAGCAGTTATCTCGAATCGAGGCAACTGCTTTTTGTTTATTTTCAAAAAAGAAAAATATTGTAAGTATTGAAAGTGAATGATACAATGTTTTCAAAAGTGAAAATAAATTAAAGTTTTGAAAGTGAGACCTATATGAAGATTATTGAAAGAAAAGAGTATTTGGATAGACTCATTCGATTAAAGGATACTTCTGATATAAAGATAATAACAGGGTTGAGACGTTCTGGAAAGTCTGAGTTGGTGCGAGCATATATGGAATTGATGCGCACAAACGAAGATACAAATATAATATACGTTGATTTTGCAGATTTAAAATTCGATGATTTAAAAACATATAAGGAACTCTATAATTTCTGCGAAGGA
>CADANR010000165.1:0-3573 GCA_902789265.1 uncultured Lachnospiraceae bacterium
TCGTAACTTAAGAATCCGTAGAAACCGCCGTTTTCCTCATCCTTCATGGAAAGCCAGAACGGTATGATGTGCCCGGTCAGTTCTTCTTTTATTTCATCAGTCCACATATTACTCCCCCCTTATATGTTGAGCCTGTTTTAATTTAAACTTTTATCCGTCTTTATTTACAACTTTATTTTTCTTTATCCCTTTTTATTCGTAAAATGTCACGTTTTCCTATTCCTTTAAAGAGATAACTCCCGCCATGGTGCCGCGTTTTCCCTTGCTTGCGCGGTGGGAGAAAAAGATATCCGAATTGCAGCAGGTGCAAAGTCCGGAGATAGAGATATTATCTTCCGGAATGCCCGCATAAAGAAGCATTTCAAAATTAATCCGCCATAAATCGATATCGAATTTCCCGTCATCTTTTGGGTAAAACCAGACTTCATCGAGATAAGGAAATTCGGCGAATTCCATGAAGACATCCGAATCCGTTTCAAAACAGCACATCCCGATACTCGGTCCGATACCTGCTAAAATATCTTCCACCCTGCATCCGTAGTCGGACTGCATCCGATCGACCATTTTCGATGCAATTTCCAGTGCCGTTCCCTTCCAGCCGGAGTGTGCGATTCCGATTACCTTTTTCACCGGATCGTAAAAGAATACCGGTACACAATCGGCGAATGTCGCGGTTAAGATAAGTCCCGGCTCGTTTGTCAGAAGCCCGTCCACACCTTCATAGGGAAAATCCCGCCAAAGCCCTGCACCTGCATCAGCCGCAGTCACATTGCGGATGGTATCGCCGTGTACCAGGTTCGCGAGTACGATTTTCTCGGGATCTAAGGATAAGGTCTGACAGAGAATCCGGTAATTGGTTTTTACATTCTCCAAATCATCTCCGGTATGAATCCCCATATTCAGGGAAGAATAGTAGCCGTCGCTGACCCCGCACTCCCTTGACGTGAATGCGTGCACAATTTCCGGATGCTCTTCAAATGCCGGAAATGTATAGTAGCGGACTTCGTTTTTATAATTTTCTTTCATATTGTCTCCAGGAAAAAAGAGATTTTTTTACCCCTTAAACGGGAGGATGCCCGAACGTCTTGCAACATTCGGGCATTCAATCTGAAAAAGTTATTTGAAATATCACAATTGTTTTGTTATCCACAAAGAAGGAGGAATCTTCTTATGGTGTTTATATTACACGCGGAAAATTAACAAACAATGTTTTGTAAATCAACAATCTGTAAAAGATTTATGAACAAATAATGAATAACCGAAATGTATATTTCCGTCAAATCCTTATAAATGCTGAGGTTCCGGATATTCCACCCCGAAGGTTTCTACCGTAACGGTCTGCATTCTCTGGGGTTTTAACGGTTTGTCATTATAATCGGTGTCAACCGCAGCAATTTTGTTTACAACATCCATTCCCTCAATTAACTTTCCGAATGCGGCATACTGTCCGTCCAAAAACGGAGAATCTTTGTGCATAATAAAGAACTGGCTGCCTGCGGAATCGGGGTTCTGTGATCTTGCCATGGAAAGTACGCCTTCCGTATGCTTTAAATTGTTCTCAAATCCGTTAATCCTAAACTCACCCTTGATATGATATCCGGGTCCGCCGTAACCGACGCCCTCGGGATCTCCGCCCTGGATCATAAAGCCGCTGATTACACGGTGGAAAATTAATCCGTCATAGAATTTTTTCTGAATTAAAGAAACGAAATTGTTTACGCTTTCCGGTGCAATTTCCGGGTACAGTTCCGCCTTCATTACGGAGCCGTCTTCCATAGTAATGGTTACGATAGGGTTCTGTGCCATATGCATGTCCTCTGCTTTCTTGTATTCTGTATATTTGGAAATCGGCTCGCTTCGTGACGGCAAAACCGGTTTCCGGGACTCAAGTCAGGACAGGTTCGTCTCGGAAAAGATTTGCCTGTCACTTGCCTGAGTAAAGTAATTAACTTAAGTATACTTCATCAGCCGGAAATAATAAAGGAAATACTTCCTCCCCTTGGCACTTTTAAGCCGTGCCAAAAGCAGTCCCGTATTCTTATCCACCAATGTCAGTTCTTCTTCTCCCGGTATGCTGTCCGCATAGCAGTAGCGTTCATAGGAGGAAATAAACGCAACATTTTCCGGATCCATCTTTTTGCTGATTCTTGCTCCGTACTCCGACATCGTTTCCCCCTCTTCCATGCGATAACCCAGGTATTCGAGAATCCGGATATTTTTCTTACAGCCGGAACGGAATTTCTCTTCCACACTTAATTTTTCGTACTTTGCCTTCGTAATCAACCGGTCCAGAATCAGATAAATGAGAAGCAGCAAAGCAATTGCCGCAACCGCAATCCAGATATATTTCCAGTTAAACTTTTTCTTTTCCGGTTGTTCCGTCGGCAGCTCTGTTAGCGGGTTGTTTTCCTGCTTTTCCGGAAGGTCGATTCCGACAGGGGATGCAGCCTCTTCCGTTTCCTTTTCATCCGAAGCCGTCCAGTACATATATTCCGGTGCACCGGGTGTCGGATCAAACACCACCCAGCCGACATTTTTTATATATGCTTCCGCCCATGCATGCGCCGAGTCGGAAACGATGCTTACCGTCTTTCCGCCAATCGGCTTCACCCGATAGCCCTGCACCATTCTGGCGGGAATTCCCTGATTTCTCGCCATCAGAACAAATGCGGACGCAAAATAGAAACAGTACCCTTCCTGCTTTTCAAACAGGAAATAGTCTAAAAACTCTTCCGTATTTGTCACCTTCTCCGGCAGAATTCCGGGAGTTTTCGTGTACTGCATCGAAGAAAGCATGTTTTCTAACCGGCTGCATTTTTCATAATCTGTTTCCGCACCGTCCAAAATCTCCGAAAGATACTCTTCCGTGTCTGCGGAAACCTTCGTCTCCGGAAGGTATGCCAAATACACATTTTCCCGGTATCTTAAATACTCCTCATACGAAACATGGAATGTTGTCGCATAGCCGCGGCTTGCTTCATCCCACTTTTCTTCATCCGTTTCGACCGGTGCCTCCAGAAGCCCTTTAAATTTCTCATTCTCCCGGTTTTCAAGATAATAGGAAACCAGGTAATTTTTCTTATAGCCGAGCATCTTCTTCGCAATCAAATCGCCGCCGTACTGCGTCCACTCAATATTTCCGAAACCGTGTTCCGTGGGCACTGCCTTCATCGGTGCAAAGCAGTATCTGGTATAAAAATCAAGATAGGTCAGACTGATATTTGTCCTACGAATGTAGTCGGATGAATGTTCTTTATCATAGGAATTCACCGCACATAAAAGTTCCATCGTATCTATCATACGGTCGTTGTTTTCCGCCACATAACTTTCGCTCCACTCTCTTCCGTCAAAGGTATCCATGACTTTGCCGCCGAGGTATATGGCAGGTTCCGCACCCACGTCTGATTTCAGCTGCAACACTTCTTTTGACTTGCCGGAAATTTCACCGTGGAACACGCCTTCATCCGTAAATCCGATTTCCGCTTCATAATCCTCACCGGTATGAAGCCATATTGTATTTTCCTTAACGAAGGATCCCACTTTCCTTGCGGTGCGTACAACAAAGCTCCAGTC
>CADANR010000165.1:3589-6612 GCA_902789265.1 uncultured Lachnospiraceae bacterium
AAGGGTGCAATGAATACCAAATGCTTTTTTTCATCCGCATATCCGCTCTTTTTCCAGCCGTGCTGGATTTCATTCGCCGCGAATAAGAGCAGTAAAAATAAAACAAATGCAACGGAAATCTTGCTATCGATTTTCCAAAGGAAAAGATTAAGAATCAGCAGTACTCCGAGAGCTGCCGAGAAAATTCTTCTTGCAAGCCGGTTTGATGCAACAAGCCATCCGGCTAAGAAACTTCCGAGTCCGGTAATAAACATCTGCAATACCCAGGCATTCCGAAGAAGGAATTCAAGCCGTTCCTTGGACGGCTGCAGGAAAATTACCGTTGTAACGGCAATTGCCACTATTCCCGGAATGATGTATTTCAGCCTGTTCTTCCAATGCCTGATAACAACGAAAATCGTAAGCGAAAAAAGAGCGGTAAGCACCGGCCAGACTTCCGCCTTCGGTCCCTGCAGATAGGGAAGCGAAAGGAATGCCGTAATAAAGCAAACCGGAAGCATGTAAAGAAGATCGTAAAGACACTCCGTCATCACATCACCTCCTTTAAATCCGCTTCGGAAGAGATGGATATTATCTCGACATTCGGAATGCTGATATGGCTCACTTCTGAGTCAATATTCTTTTCTTCGTTTTTTTGTAGCTGAAGGTTTTCTGTTCTGCTTTCGCCCCTGTTTCCCTGTACCGAATGGTAATTATCAACCCGATAAATAACTACCGGAATCTGCTGTTCGTGGAGTTTATTTACCATGACAAGGGTTGCCGAATCGAGCTTATGAACCACTAAGAAAACCGTTCCGGAACGATAGATTTCGGAGCGATTCAGAATCGGAAGATATTCTTCTTCCTCCTTTATGTCATCCCTGAATTCCATGGAAGAAAACCAGTCATAGACAGCCTGAAAATGCTCTTTTTTCGCACCGCCCCTTTTGTTTTCCTTTCCGCAGGCAAGATATGCGTTCACCGGGGTATTTTTCTTAAGGAAGAAAAAAGAAAGTGCAATAGCGACCTCCAGCATTTTATTTTCAATCGGAAGATAGTCCGCAGGGTTTTCGCCGTAGCGTTTTACCGGCATGATGATGCTGATTCCTTCCCGCTCTTCACCGGTCATCTTACGAATCTGGAGCTGTCCGGTTTTCGCACTCGACCGCCAGTCCACAAAGCGGATATCATCGCCCTCTTCATAGTTTCTTATCAGTACGTCCGGTTCCGTCGGCCGGATGTTTGATTCCTTTGTCATGCGTCCGTTTACATTCACGGATTTTAATCCGGTAAGCTCCGTGACTGCCGGCTTTACAATCACGCGCAGTGTTTCCTTATTGTTAAAACGCCGCCTTAACAGGCAGAAATAGTCGCGGATTTCGATGCTCTTTATTCCGACCTCGTATTCGCCCCTGTATTTGCACATAACCTTCGTCTGCTTCTTAATGCCGGTCTTCGGCTGGAGCTCGTATTCCACGTCGTCATCGAGATCTAAAATATCGGATAGATCGGAAAAGAAACGGACACGGATTCCGGAGAATCCGAAGGGAAACTCGTTTTTCAGAATAAAGTAGAAGGGCACGGTATGTCCTGCGACGAGATTTTTCCCCTCCAGTTCCTGATAAATGCGGAAGGAAAAGGAGACGAAAAGAAGGTAAAGAAAACTTACGACGGGGATAAGTGTCATGAGCGTAAAGAAACCGTAGCTCACCGGACCGCCGAAAAAGCTGATTCCGACCAGCGACAATACCCACAGTATGGCATAGATGATACGATTCCTTTTCATTTCCCCTTTTAATAAATTCCTTTTACAATTTATTATTTAACCCGGTGGTTAATCGTTTTTTCAATGGTAATTCCCTGCAATCCATTGAGATTATTTCATCGGCACCGTAACTTTCACTACCAGCGCCTTTAAGACCTTGTCCACATCCTCTCCCTGAATCATTGCTTCCGAAGTTAGTGAGAGTCTGTGGTGAAGAACGTTGATTGCAACGGCTTTGACGTCATCCGGTTTTACAAAATCCCGTTCCTCCAGATATGCATGTGCCTGTGATGCACGGATTAATGCAAGCATTGCACGGGGACTGGCACCAAGTACGAACCGCTTCTCTTCCCTTGTGATATCCACAATTTCCTGGATGTACTGAATCACGCCCTCGCTTAAATGAACCGTGGCAACGGCTTCCTTCATCTTAAGCACATCCTCCGTTTTGCAGATGCTTTCAATCTGATCCGCAACCTTTCCGGCTAAGAAATTGCCGGCAAGACGTCTTTCTTCCTCCGCATCGGGATAACCGATGGATAAGCGCATCATGAAGCGGTCCGTCTGTGCTTCGGGAAGCGGATAGGTTCCCAAAAATTCCACGGGATTCTGCGTTGCAATGACCATAAACGGCTTTGGAAGTTCATGTGTTTTTCCGTCGACCGTGACTTTTCCCTCTTCCATGGCCTCGAGTAAGCTTGCCTGGGTTTTCGGTGAGGTACGGTTAATCTCATCAGCAAGGATAATCTGATGCATGACGGAGCCTTCCTTATAGGCGAACTCTCCCGTCTTCATGTTATAAATCGTGGTTCCGATGACATCTCCCGGAAGAGTGTCCGGCGTAAACTGAATTCGTCCGAAATCGCAGTCAACGGACTTTGCAAGCGTTTTCGCAAGAGTTGTTTTACCGACGCCGGGCACATCCTCTAAGAGCACGTGACCGCCTGCGAGAAGGCAGATTAAAACATTCTCGACAACGCTTTCCTTTCCCACGAAATACTCGCACATATGATTTTTTAATTTACCGATTTCCATAATATTCCCCTTTTCTGTTTATATCCTACATTTCATTATAACAATAGAAAAGAATAAAAAACACCCCCGAAACATATCCGCTTCGGGGGTGCATTTTTAATGATTCATTTTTGATTCTGTCAGCTCAAACGGTTAATCAAGCCTTGCCTGCTGCCTCAAATCCTTCTGCAAGTTCTTTTGCCTTAGCAACGATTGCTTCACATCCGGGTTTTAAGAGCTTTCTGGGATCATATCCCTTGCCTTC
>CADANR010000166.1 GCA_902789265.1 uncultured Lachnospiraceae bacterium
GATGGGTAATAATTTCGCTCATGGAAAGATTTGAATAATCAAATTCTTTCTCGATTCGGAAATCATAATCAAGAGTAGCCTGAAGATCTAAGGCTCCTCCATAAATTACTGAGGCCCCATCAAGCACCCATTCTTTTTTAGTAATATTATAATCTCTCATTTTTCCTGCATGAGAATATATTCCTTCAAACAGTCTTTTATGAATAGATATGTACTGAGCCGGAGAAAAAACAAATGAATTCTCCGAAAGAATCTCAGCTATTCTTACCGACACTTTATCAGCTTCTTCCGTCCTTTCCGGCTGGTGATTCTTATTTTCTTCGTAATAACTGTCAATTCTGTTTTTGGCTTCATCAAAATCTATACCACCTTCAATATTGTCTTTTGCAATATTTAACAAGTATTGTGAAGGCTGTATTTTATCTACATCCTGTAATCCGATAGCAGTTTGCCACGCGTATGCTTTTTGAGCCCTATCCGGCTCACCGGATATTAAATATTCCGCAAACGGATCTATATATTTATCTTCAATATTTTTCTTGCTCATATCTGCTGTCCCCATATATTTTTCCCGATTGATGCTACAAACAACCTACTGTATAATCCGGTTAATTCTTTTCACAACAACTTCTAAACGTTTCCTCTCCGGAAATATATCCGGCACGGAACTCCATATTAATATCCCGAATCTCTCTTTTTCCGTCTATATAGTCTTCATACATCTCTGCAAGACCTGCCATACATCCGTCGCAGGATCCGCTTATGTTTCCGATTGCTTCTTCAACAATTAGTCGACGTTCTTCTTTAGTTGTTTCATTTATAAGAATACCCATGTTTTGAGCCTTTCGTCTATAAATATTTTAACATAGGTTAAACATATGAAAAAGGGACTTTTAAATCATTAGTTTTTCTATTCAGAGTATATCTTTCATAAAGAGTTTCTTTTTCAGTATGAATGTGCTGTTGTCTGGCAACAAAGGCGTACCCTTTCCCTAATTCCATCAAGAATTTTTGAAAACAAAAAGAGAACAAATATTCGATATATTTGTCCTCTTTTCCTCACACACAATTTCCCACAGGAATATACTTTATTACTTTTTACTTTCCGTTGCTTACTGCTTTTGTTACTTCGGTTCATCCGCCTGTTCCGGTAGAATCAGTTTCAGCGAATTTGCATATTTCTCTGCCGGCTTTGCATCGGTCACTATAATCGCATCGCCGATGTCCGCAAATTTAACGGTACTGATCAGTCCGAATTTCTCGTGATCCGCCAGAATAAAACGCCTTTGGGGAGCCGTACACTGAATTGCAACCTTCTTCATGGTCGCTTCCCTGATATCCGGTGTCGTAAATCCTCTCTTTAAGCTGATTCCGTTCGTTCCGAAAAAACCGACGGAAAAATGATATTTCTGCAATGAAAGAATCGCCGTTTCACCGATGATTGCTTCCGTTGTTTCTTTTAATTCCCCACCGATTAAGAATACCTTAAATCCGCGAAGTACGAGATTTTTTGCATGTGCCACCGCATTGGTAACATAGACTGCTTCTTTTTCGGAAACGGCATCCACCAGAAATCCGGTCGAAGTTCCCGAGTCGATGTAAACACAGTCGCCCGGTTTAATCTGTGTCGCCGCAAGTTCTCCAATTATTTTTTTCTCATCCAGATTAATTACGGATTTCTGCTGCATGGAAAGTTCTTCAAACGACTCCGTTTCGTTGACCGAAATGGCACCGCCGAAAACCTTGATTAATTTTCCTTCCCGGTCAAGTTCCGTAATATCCCTGCGTATAGTAGACTCCGACGCATCCAGAAGTTCCTTTAATTCGCTGTTTGTAATACTGCCTTTTTCCTTTACTGCGTTAAGAATCTGGAATTTACGTTGTTCCGACAACATATGACCAACTCCTTTTAGCCATTAATCAATACTTTCAAAACCGTGCTTAACCGAATCACGGATGATTCCCTAAGCTTTCGCACAACTCCCCGAACAGTTTGATTCATCAGGGATTTGCTTCATTCAGGCTCTTCTTATACTCCGAAACATCGGTTTCCAGAACAATCTTCCGAAGAGGAAGAATACGTCCGGGCGATACGGATAATTCATCGAAGCCCATTGCCAGAAAATCTTTGGTAAGAGTCAGATCCGCTCCGAGTTCTCCGCAGATTCCGGCCCATGCGCCGTGTCTGTGCGCCGCATCCACAATCATCTTAAGCATTTTTAAAATTGCAGGATGATGTGAATTGTAGAATTTTTCAAGTGAATCATTCTGCCGGTCGATTGCAAGTGTATACTGCGTCAGATCGTTCGTTCCGACGGAGAAGAAATCAACCTCCTCTGCCAGTTCGTCCGCAACCATAACGGCTGCCGGTGTTTCTATCATAATACCGAGTTCGATATTTTTATCGTAGGAAATTCCGGCATCATCCAGTTCCGTTTTTACTTCGTTTACGATTCCCTTAATCTCTTTCACTTCTTCCAGCGAAATAATCATCGGAAACATGATTGCGATTTTTCCGAATGCACTCGCACGAAGAATTGCACGAAGCTGTGTCTTAAAGACTTCCGGTCTGGTTAAACAGATGCGGATTGCACGAAGTCCCATTGCCGGATTTTCTTCTTTCGGAAGTGCAAAATAGTCGGCCTGTTTGTCCGCACCGATGTCCAGGGTACGGATGATAACCTTCTTTCCGGCCATCGTCTGTGCAACCGTTTTATAAATCTCAAACTGCTCTTCTTCCGTCGGATAATCCTGAGAACCGAGGTAAATAAATTCCGAACGGAACAGTCCGATTCCGCCGGCGTCATTTTTCAGAACAAGTCCCAGATCCTTGGTATTTCCGATATTAGCATAAAGGTTGATATGCTGTCCGTCAAGCGTCACATTGTCCTTGCCCTTTAACTGTTCCAAAAGAGCTTTCTTTTCCTGCTCTTCCTCATAGAGTTTCTTCTTTGCGGCCATGGTTTCTTCATTGGGTTCGATATAAACCTTTCCCTCAAAACCGTCCACAACCGCCATCTTTCCGTTTACGGTATCATCAAGAGGAATGTCACATCCGATCATGGCCGGAATGTTCATGGTTTTCGCAAGAATCGAAGTATGGGAATTTGCCGAGCCGTGTACGGTTACGAAGGATAAAATTTTATCCTTGTCCATTTGCACGGTTTCGGAAGGTGCCAGATCGTCCGCTACGATAATTACCTGCTCATCTGTCTGAATTCCGCCGCTTCCCTTTCCGGACAACACGCCGATCAACCGTTCCGAAATGTCATGTACATCTGCCGCACGGCCCCGGAAATATTCGTCCTCCATGTCGAGGAACATCTGTGCCATCTGGTCTCCGGTCTGAGCAACCGCATATTCCGCATTCACGGACTGTGTACGGATAATATTTTCCACGCTGTCGATATAATCGCCGTCATCCAGCATCATCTGGTGTGCTTCAAAAACACCTGCACCGTCTTCTCCGACTTCCTTCAGGGCTTTTTCATAAAGAACACCTAGCTGCTCAATTGCAACGTCTTTCGC
>CADANR010000167.1 GCA_902789265.1 uncultured Lachnospiraceae bacterium
CAGAGAGTTGAAAGTTGAAAGAAGAGAGTTGATAGGATAGTTTGCCTTCGAGGTTCAGACCTCCAACAAAAGCAGCTTTGGCATTCGTACGGGTGAAGAGGACATTTCCAGCGGCATCATTGCCATCCTCCCTCAAAAAGAAGACATCTTGGAGATAGGTATAGAAACCCTCCGCGGTGAGGTTCACTTCCCATTTGCCGAAACGCTGATAGAAGTCCGCACTAAGGGTAGCACTATGAGAGTACTCAGGCTTGAGGTTCGGATCCAAACTGATGAGAGACACATTGCCTCCTACCGCTGCCACATGCAGATCCTCATCATAGGTCTGCGGAGCTCGGTATCCGCTGCTATATCCAGCACGGAACACCAAGCCCTCCAAAGGCGTATACCGGACAGTAGCACGAGGGGTACACACTAAGCGTTTGAGCAGATTATGCTTCTCCAGACGCGCACCGATCAAGACCGACCATTGCTCTTGTTTAAACTCATTTTGGGCATAGACTCCCGCTACATGCACATCTTGGGAGATATTCCGGTTATAACCGACCATACGGTCATGCAAGCTATTGTACGTATATTCCGCCCCGACCGTAAGATCGCCCTTCGCCTTTCCGCAAGGATAAGAGAAACGATATTTTATAGTATTACAGAATGCATTGAAGGAGGAATACCCATGCAGTTCGAACAATTGCAAAAAGATATGATTGCAGCCATGAAAGCGCATGATAAGCCCAGAAAGGACTCCATTTCCGTTCTGGTATCGGCGGCAAAGAAGATTGCCATCGATAACGGATGCAGAGATGACATCCCGGAAGAGATTGTAAATCAGGCTGTTTTAAAGGAATTAAAAAGCGTAAAAGAGCAGATTGATACCTGCCCGAAAGAAAGAACGGATCTCTTGGAAGAATACAATGCACGTCTTGCCGTATTTGAAGAATATGCACCGAAAATGCTTTCCGCAGAGGAAGTAGAAAGTATTCTCAAAGAAAAGTTTGCAGACGTGATTGCAACGAAAAATAAAGGACAGATCATGAAAACCATCATGCCGGAATTAAAAGGCAAGGCGGACGGAAAAGTAATTAATGAAGTAGTCGCAAAGCTTTGCCAATAACAAATCTAAGAATAACAGCAATCTCCCCCGAAGATAATTCGGGGGATTTTTTTCATATTTTCATTCAGAGTTCTTTAAGCATTTCTTTTCTCATTCATCAGATATTAGAGGTCAACAAACTATAGGTTGCTATGAACAGATCTGTAAGTTCGTTATACTGTTCATAGTATGAAAAGGAGAAAATCTATATGACAAAGAAAGATGCATATGAACAACTCACAAAAGATAATATGCCTGAAAGAAGCGAAACATCTTTTTTCGGAAGGTTTTTAGGGAAACTCTTTCCGCTCATTTTGCTGGGCGCTTCCTTTGATTTGTTCTACCGGCTGTTTTTGTTTCAAAACTTACCGCAACTTGGCATTCTTTCTTCCGTTATCGCATACGTTTCGTTCCATGCGCTTTTTACGGTGCTTTACGCTCTTCTTTTAACCGCTTTGGACGATGATTCGATAACGGCTACGGCAGTCAGTATTTCTTTTCCGGGAGTACTCTATACCGTTTTAACGCGCCCGGAGATGCAGCCCCGTTCTTTATTGATTCTTGCAATCATAAGCGGAATCTTTGCGGTTGTCTTTCTTTTGATTCTCTTTTCCAAAAAGAAAAAGGTCGGAAAGAAAGTATTAAAGGCACTCGGTGCTTATGTAAAACTGGCAGGCGTTGTCTTATTCCTTGCCGTAATCGGTCCGGTTTTTGCATCCATGATGTTCTCAACGGGAACGGCTTTTTCCAAGCGTGTTACCGATCCGGTTGAACTTACCGAAAACCGTTTCAGCGATACCGCAATCATCGAAGCGAATAAGGACAGTCTTTCGGAACTTATGGACTTTGATGAAATGTCCGTATCGGAAAAACTCGATACCCTACAGCTTCTTGCCAATATTGAAGCGGAATATTTAGGGATTGAGCGCCCGATTGTTGTACCCTACAACTTAAAAGAAAACACATGGGGCGAATACACGGGGAGAGAAAGTAATATCATCCGAATTGATGCCGAACGACTTGTTACCGAAGAAGGAAAGGAGATTTTCCATACCCTGTTCCACGAGTGTTACCATGGCTATATTGAAGCATTAATTGAAAAATACCCGGAGGAAAAAAGCGGAGCCCTTTTATTCGAGCGGGAAATGGAAGCTTACCGGTTTGAAGAGGAAAACTATGTATCTCCGGAGCAGGCGGAAGAGTTCTCTTTGTATGCAGAGCAGCTCTGCGAAATACGGTGCAATGAGTATGCTAAAAAAAGACTGTCCGATTACCAAAGTGTGATTCGGTTTTAACCGGGGAATACGAGACGTAAGAAGAATAAGCAATTGTAAACCCACGGTTGATTGTCTTTTACAGACAGAAATACCTATAATATAATTACGGAATCAAAGAAAGGAAGTGAAAAAATGCCGTTCGTAAAGGATTTTGCCCAAAAGGAGAGACTACTTCAGATTGCAAAAGAGTATGAGAACTGTATCTATCTGGAAGTAACCAACGTCGGAGAAGGGGATTTGTTAGCCTATCACATCGGAGAAGACACCGGATTGATTTCTCCCTTTGTTCATGTCGGGATGACTCAGGACAGCGTTCTTTACATGCAGTATGAAGGCGAAAATGACTCCTGCGGACTTGATTTCCGTTATTTCCCGAAGGGGTTTAGCTGTACCATCATGGAGACATACAGCTGGTCGGATAACATCCGGCAGGTTGTGATTAAAAATGACACCGGAAAGGTACTGACCTTTAACCATGTGGATTTGGCAGACGGGGAAACCATTGTATTTACACCGGATTCACACCGCCAGGGGTTAATCAGCCCGGATTGCTACAACGGAAAATCAGCATTCCTTACGGAGCAGGATATTCAAAAAAGGCAGACGGATTCGTTGCATGTTTCCAAGGAACTTAAAAGTCAGTACGAAAAAGTAACGAAGCGGAAAGCGGATACAGAAGAATACCAAAAGCTTTTATGCCTTTACTACGATGAGGGCTGGGCGGATATCTGCATGCACTACACTATCGTTGAAAACCGGAAAGCTTTGGAAAGAGCTGTCGGTTTTATTGTAAAAGATTTGCAGGACTGCTCAAAAGAACCTTTTGGAGACGATACGGAGATTGAATGGGTTCCGATTCCGGAGGAAGGACCGAAAGATTGGGAAAATCGGCTTTCCGATTTTGTAAGATGCGAGATTTTGAATAACAGCGAATCCTGAAATCGGAAGAGTTTATTAAAAAAGTTGAGTGGTTTCCGATTGTGACGGTTCAACGAGGGCGGTTTTAGGAAAGGGAAACGGACTTGAATTATGTAATATCCGACATTCATAATGATAACGAAAAACTAAAACAGATGCTTAGGATAATCTCGTTTAACAAGGCATCTGACCGGCTTTTCGTACTCGGAGATTTGTTTGATCGGGCATCTTACA
>CADANR010000168.1 GCA_902789265.1 uncultured Lachnospiraceae bacterium
AATACTTGTTTTTATAATAATTCCATCCGGTAAACATTTCTCCGGTAGAAGACATGAAATACCATTTATTTCCGGATTTTACCCAGCCGGTCTGCATTGATCCGCCGTCACTCATGTAATACCATTTGTTATTACTCTTTACCCAGCCGGTCTGCATTACTCCGTTATCGCCAAAATAATACCATTTGCCTCCAATTGATAGCCAACCGGTCTGCATAATTCCATAATTACTAGGATTCATATAATACCAATTGTTATTTGACTTTACCCATCCCGTCTGTTTCTTGCAGTCATTACCATAATATAACCAAACAGTCTTTTTTAGGCTTGTAACATAATATGATCCCCATTCATTTTGGTATAACGAAGCAATATTATTATTGTCGTAATGTGCTCGATATGTATGATCCTTTCTAATTCCATCTTTAGCGGTATACGGATCAAATTCGTTCCATGATGCCACGTTTCCATCTAACAAATAAACAAATTCATCTTTAGAAGAATTACTACCAAATTTTGCCCCCCATTCATTAAAAGCATAATACTTGTCACCAATTTTCTTTACCTGTTGGGTTACACCTTGACCATTTTCAATATAGTACCAACATTTATCATTCCTCTTATTCCACTCACCGTTTGATTTTAATTTGGTGTCAAGCAGTTTGGAATTGCTTTTTTCCTGAAGAATCGCCAGATCCTGCAAATCCTCTTCCGAAGAAGCTTCAGCAACAACGGATGCTGCATTGACATCCACCGTCCGGCCTCCTTTGGCATACGCTGTCAACGGAGATGACATCGCTGCAACTACGGTAACTAATACCCTCCCTTTTCTTTTTTGTTTTTCTATAAGGTTACAAGTTCATTTAACAACATATATTGAACTACAGTAACATTATACTACAAGATGTTGTAATACTTCAAGGAATAATCGAATGTTTATTTCCATTTTTTATTTCAGATAACCATCCTTTTTAAACGTATACATCTTATCGTTAATCTTTATTGTCGTTGACTTCGCAAACCAGCCGGAGGTATCGCCGAACCACCAGCCCTTGGAATTCTGTTTCCAGGATCCTTTTGCTTTATAGGTCCATGCACCGCCTTTGCTTAACCAGTATCCATCATACCATTCATTCTCTGCCATGACTCCGCTTGGTTTAAAGAAGTACCATGTACCCTTTACCTGAACCCAGCCTGTTTGCATTGCAGAATTCATGTAATACCAGTTGTTGTTTACCTTCACCCAACCGGTCTGCATTGCTCCGCCGGAAGACATGTAATACCATTTATTATTATCTTTCACCCAGCCGGTCTGCATTGCTCCGGAAGAAGCAAGATAATACCAGGAATTACCATCCTTTAACCAGCCCGTCTGCATAACTCCGTCTTTGTTAAAATAATACCAGGTTTTGCTAATACTGTTCCATCCGGTTACCTTCTCGCCGTCTTTGAAGTAATACCATTTTTCTTTTATTTCTTTCCAGCCGTTCTCTACCCGGTCGCCGTCATTAATTACCGTTGCATTATCCACAGAGAAGAATTTGGAATAATCGTTGGTTCTATAGTATGTAAAAGTATAATCTACATCTTTCTTGTAATAACGGTATAAATCGATAATGGTCGGATTGTTGCTGATATCCAGTTCCTGAATTGAATTAAACTCACAGCGGAAATAATATAATTTCGGATTATTGCTGATATCCAGTTGATACAACCGGTTACTATGGCATTCGAGATCTTCCAGATCCGGACAATTACTTACATTAATTTCATCCACATGATTGTCCGTGAAATTCAGCATCTTCAACTTCGTACAATTGCTTACATTCAGTTCCGTCAGCTCGTTAGACGTCAGAATCGCAGTTTCAAGTGCACCGCACTCGCTTAAATTAATGGTCACCAAATTGTTGATATCCGCGTGTAAATAATTCAAAGAAGTACATCCGCGAACATCCAATGAAGTCAGCTTATTCTTTCGGCAAATCAATTTTTCCAGAGAAGTGCATCCGTTTACATTCAGAGTTTCAAGCTGATTGGACATACAACGCAATGTCTTTAATTTCGTCGTATGGTTCAAATCCAGTGTCTTAATCTGATTGTAATTACATTCTAACGTTTCCAGCTCCGTGAAATATTCGATTCCTTCAAGTGTGGTAACCGTACCTGTTGTAACGAATACACCGCCGCTTTGATTCACCAGTTCTCCGCTTACATCAATCTCTTTAATATTCTTAATTTCCGCCTCGGTAAGTACACCATCGGAAACGGAATCGAAATTATCTTTTACATAATTTCGGAATGTTTCATCCGGAAAATTATCTTCGTTAATTTCCACCCCTACAATCTCATTGTCTTTCTCCCAAACAGCATAGAAAACAACATTTCCGGTCAGAGTTATCTTATCATTCGGAGCATAAGATACTCCGGTTCCGTCTTTTTTCGTATTCCATCCGGCGAAATGATGTTTCGTCTTTGCAAGATTACCGGTATTTCCAAGCACCGTTATTTCCGTATTTTTCTCATATTCAGTAACTTCTGCCGGAACGTTTCCGCTTGTAGCATCATTCGCATCATAGGATACTTTATACATGGTCGTGGTTCTTGCCGGTATTGTAATCTGCACGGGCTGGCTTGCGAAATCCGTTTCGCAGGAACCATAGGTATCCTCTGCAAGAATGTATGCATAATAATCCGTTCCGCAAACCTTATTCTTAAGGGAATCCGGAAGGACATATGTCATGGTATCGTTTGGATTATCAGACCAGTATCCGGACTTATACTCTAACACAGTAGCATCCAGATTTCCCGGAGCCCAGGGTTTATCAAGAATCAGAAGGGATACTTTATTCACCATATCCTTATTGCTGCCCGAAATGGCATAAGGAATCTTTACGGTATATTCAAAGTTGGTAACACTCTTTCCTGAAGCCACTGCAATCTGAATGTTCTCATCCATAAGCGTAAGCTTATATTCATTCTCAGTTCCCGGTACCAAAGTAGTAAATAATACTTTTGAAGAATCAATACAGAACGCAGGACTTACACCACTGTAATTTGTAACTGCGCTGCAGGAAGTTCTTCCGCTTGTCGAAATAGTTCCGGCTTTATCCGTTAATCTGGCCGAACGAAGCCACCACTCAGCAGCGTTTCCGGTACCAAAGGAATTCTTAATGCGATTCTTAACAGAACCTGCATCCGCAGAATATCCATACACAGGATTGCAGATATCTTCTCCGTCAAGCAGGAAAACTTTTTCATCCAGTGCCACATAATTTACGTAATACTCCGATAAATCAACATTGCTGTTCGGATCAACGAGTGCATGTGCAACTTTCCTGCTTGTGACAATTGCACCGCTTTCCCGGCTGTCAAAAAAACGATCGAAATTAAGGAATTCACTTCCGTTTAAGAAACTCTTCACATCGCTGATATTCCAGTCGTTTACCGCCTTTCCGGATTCATTCGGGTTTCCGTCTTTATCATACTTTTCCGTAAAAAGGACGGAATCACAGTCTACAAAAATGGATTTCGTTCCGAATTTCTCACAGTCATTCTGCAAAACCCTGTATTTAATCGGCTTATTGTAACCATACTCCCCGTACCAGAGATAATCGCCCTGCCAGGCATCATTCACCGATCCGGGCTGAACCGGATTTCCGATTACGGAAGTTCCGAAACAGGTAATTTCCTTGTCTCCCTCTTCCGCTTTCACATTTATCGAATTTACAGCAAAAATCGATGCCGCAACGGATAATGCTGCCACGGCACCGAAAAGCATGAATTTTATTTGATATTTATGATTTTTACTCATCTTCTGCAAGCCTCCCACCATAATAATAATTGTATTCCGATGCAGTTGCTTTGTCTATATAGGAACAATGTTTTATGCGCACAAAAACGGGGTCTGCACATTTAAGTTCGACCCCGTCATAATTCTAAATATTTTTACGTTTTATGGAACAATTCACTATGCTTTCGCTACAGCCTCGACTGTTCCCACAATCTCAGGTGTTTCAACATCCTCCGTGGGTTCAGCTGGTTTTACCGCTTCCGTCGTTTCATCAGTCACAACTTCTTCCTGCTCCTCTGTTTCCCCTGCCAGTGTTACTTTTCCGGCTTTTAGTTCCTCCATATATTTCTTTGCATCCTTA
>CADANR010000169.1 GCA_902789265.1 uncultured Lachnospiraceae bacterium
TTGGGGATTTTTCCAGATTTCCATTTTCTTCGGGTGATACTCATCCCCGTACCACAATCGTATCATATCCGTGGGAGAATGTCCGCATACAGAAACATACCCTGGGGCACCGACCACCCCTGGGTTATTTCTCAGGCCTTCCACTTATATCCGGTCTTTATCACGGTCTCCACGTGAGAACCATAATCCCCGAGCGCCGCGCGAAGCTTCTTAATATGCGTATCCACGGCCCTGTCGTAGCCTTCATATTCCATTCCCCAGACCCTGTCAAGAATCTGGTCTCTGGTTAAAATCACGTCCTTATTTTCCACTAGATACATCAAAAGATCGTACTCTTTCGGCGCTAATCGGATTTCCAAATTTTTCACACATACCCGCCGCTTTGCCGGCTCAATTACAAGGTCATCCAAAACAATCATGCCGTTTTTGACAAGCAAGCCACGGTATCTGTTAATTAATGCATTGACCTTAAGCAGCAGCATTTTCGCCGAAAACGGCTTCGTGATATACTCATCCGCCCCGATTTCGTAGCCGGTTTCGATATCGCTCTCTTCGCCGAGCGCCGTCAGAAAAATCACCGGAACGTCATATTTACTCCGGATAAATTTACAGACCTCCCGGCCGTCTTTTCCGGGCATCATAATATCCAGAATGATGCAGTCGTACCTGTTTTCCTCCACGAGTCTGCACGCTTCGTTTCCGTTATCGGTCGCATCCGCCACAAGTCCGTTTTTTACAAAATACTTCACGGTGATGTCCCTTAATACCCTGTCATCTTCTGCTAAAAGAATTTTACTCATGTTTTCTCCGCCTCGAACCAGAATACGGTTTCCGTTCTTCTGTAATCCGCACCATTCTTAAATCCGTGCAGATTCATAATGTTTTCGTTGATTTCCACGCCCATTCCGTTACTGTTTAATTTATCGGTTTTGGACCTTCCGGCATTGGTACTGTCGTTTTTAAAATACACGCGGTACTTTTTTCCGCTTTCCTCAATGATTACCGAAGCCGTTTTATCCGCATATTTTACCATGTTTGTCAGATAATTTCCGAGTGCGATTTTAAAGAATTTTAAATCAGCCTGAATCAGATATTCCCCTTCCTCCGGAAGTGTTACTTCAAGACCACGCTCTTTTGCAAGTGGGCGGATCCTGTTATAGACGGATTTTATCAGGGATGATAATTCTACTTCTTCCGGATTTATTTTTATACTGCCGTCATCGATTTTTTCCATCTCCAGAAGGACATTGATCATATTGGACATATCTTCCACTTCACGGTTGATTTTTTCCGCATATTCCTCACGGTCCTCTTCGTCGATGCAGTCCCAGTTCTCCACGTATGCCTTCGTAACCGCAAGCGGGGTTTTTAACTCATGCGCAATGCCGCGGGTCAGTCTCTTGGATTTTTTCTCATATTCCATGCGGTTTTTGTAAAGTCTGCTGATAACAAATGCCACGATGAATTCGACAAACAAAAATACAAGGAAAATTCCGATTAATGCACCGATATGCCCTCTTAGCGCTATCTGCAAAGGATGGAAAACCTGCACCGTACAGAATTTTCCCTGCTGGGTACCGGTATAGTGGATGTAGTAGGAAGTCAGGATGTTTTCCTCAGTAAGTCCGCTTATCACACCGCTTTTCATTCTTTCGTAAAAATCGTTATATATACTCTTTGCTTCTTCATTTAATTTCTGCTCATGTTCATTCTCGGCAAAACGGACTACTTTTCCGTAAAGCCCGGATTCGCCCTGCCAGTCGGAGACCGGTACGCGTTCTCCGGTTTCATAGGAAAAATCGCCGATTTGATACGTTTTTCCTGAAGTTGTCATATTTCCGCCGTGAATAAATACATCGTCGCATTCTCCGTCAAAAACCGGACTGTATAAAGAAGGCAAATCATAGGTATCTGCAAATCCTTCCTCTAAAGCAATAATTCTTTTTTCCGAATTTTCAATGAAACTGTCATCTGTCAGATACACGTATGCGTAGTCGTTTGCGGTATCCAGTTCGGCACCGTCACTTAAAATCAGTTTCCCGTAAAATCCGGTTTCCCTCTGTCTGTAATACTGATATTCTTCAAAATAGGACGTGAACGCATTTTTAATAAAATCCTCTTTTCCCACATCTTCCGTTACCTTCGGGGTATGGACCGATGCGAGAATTTTTGCCTGCTCCATGTGATTGCGCATTTCGTTTCCCGCAAAAACGTATACAAAAAATCCACTGCCCAACAAAAAGACAACCAGCAAAAGTGCCTCAATTACAACTGCAATTCGAATATAATGTTTTTTCATGATCATTACCTCCCTTGTTTTGATATTGCAATCATAGCGAAGCGATGTGTACTCTTTATGTACATTTCTGTATTTTTATACTTTTTTCGAAATCATTCTTTTGAAAACACTCTTTCGAAAACATTCGATATCATTCTTTCAAAATCATTCTTTCGAAATTACATCATTAAAACAGTTGAATCTTTATTACGTCATAGATAAAAAAATGTATGCCGGAGCCAATCCTGCTATCTGTATCCAATCCTAATGCTGACAGGAGCCAGCCGATTAAAATGCTCAACCATTTCATTGATCACGTCATTATATATTTCTGTTATCTTCATCTTCCTACCTCCAGGTTGTTCTTCCATAAACACATCATACATTGCGGAACATTGCAAGAACATTGCAGAACATTTCGAAAACATTGCAAACTCACTAAATAAACTATCTTTGGCAAGAATTTGCTATCATATATTGCCGATCTGGTCTTTTGTTGTCTTCTGTCCATATCCAATTTCCCGTACATTTTTGCGGTTTTGTTCAGTAACGAACATACGGTATGCATGGCTTATCATCATTTTCCGGATAAAGATGCTTTCGAGAAAGAAGCTCTTCGCATTCTCAAACCCGGTGGAAAAATCTATATAGCTGATCCAAATTTCCCGCGTCCAATCCGCAAAATACTAAACTTCTTATGCCGCAATATCAATGGCGAATTCTTCTCGTCGACCGAAATGAAAGAACGCTTTGAAAAACAGGGTTTCAAGCATATTGGCACATATAAAGACAAGCATGCTCAACTGGTAATATTACAGAAGACGTTTTAGCAGACAATACCGAAAGTTAATCTGTTTAGAAAGCCTGCTCGTCCAGGCATAAATATTCGTGATTTTATGCAAGCATCAATAAAGGCTCTCCAGATTTATATTACGGTTTAATCGGCTAAACCCATCTAAATTACTTAACCGAAGCTTTAATCCATTTTATAAGCAGGCGCTGTTATTTCAAAATGATTCCCTGTATCTTTATC
>CADANR010000170.1 GCA_902789265.1 uncultured Lachnospiraceae bacterium
GGGCATCTCGCTTTCTTCTAAGTAAATTTTGTAAGGGATTTCTTTGTTTGGCATATCAATGCCTCCTTTCTTCCGCTCGTGCGGATTAATCTTTTTTATTTGCATAGCGCTCTGCGCAATTTGCCAAAATTATTAACTCTCTCTGAATTATATGAATTACTCTCTGAATTACAAACTCTCCGCAATATTGTAAATCAGTTTCTCCGTCTTCTCCCAGCCGAGACATGCATCGGTAATGGACTTGCCGTATACTCCTCCGCCGATCTTCTGGTTTCCGTCTTCAATATAGCTTTCCACCATGAAGCCCTTCACCATTCTGCCGATGTCGGCATTGTGACGGCATGCGTGAAGCACCTCGGAAATGATTCGCGGCTGCTCGAACGGGTTCTTTCCGGAATTCGCATGATTGGTATCAATCACAACCGCAGGATTTATAAAATCGCCCTTCTGATATTCTTCATACAGACGGATTAAATCCTCGTAATGATAGTTCGGAAGACTCTGTCCGTGCTTGTTTGTATATCCGCGAAGAATCGCATGCGTATGCTGATTGCCCGTAGAATGCACTTCCCATCCTCTGTAGATGAAGGTATGCGGATGCTGGGATGCATTGATTGCATTCATCATGACGGAATAGTCGCCCGAAGTCGGATTCTTCATGCCGACCGGCACGGAAATTCCGGAGGCCACGAGTCTGTGCTGCTGATCCTCCACGCTTCTTGCACCGACCGCAACATAGGCAAGCACGTCCTCCAAATACTGATAATTCTCCGGATAAAGCATTTCGTCCGCACAGGAAAATCCGGTCTCCTCCACGGCACGCATGTGCATGTGACGTGTTGCGATAATTCCCTTAAACATATCGGGCTTTTCGTTCGGATTCGGCTGATGCAGCATTCCCTTATAACCGGCGCCCGTGGTTCTCGGCTTATTCGTATAGATTCTCGGAACAATAAAAATCTTTTCCGCCACTTCATCCTGCACCTTGCGGAGACGTAACGTATAATCAATTACGCTGTCCTCATTGTCCGCACTGCAGGGACCGATAATCAGAAGAAGTCTTTTATCCGCGCCCTCAAAAATCCGCTTAATCTGGGCATTATGCTTCTCCACGGTTTCTCTCATTTTTCCGGTCAGCGGATACATTTCCTTTACTTCTGCCGGGATTGCCAGTTTTCGATCAAATTCCATTGCCATAATTTTTACTCTAACCTCTGCTTTTTCTATCTGACTTTTTTCTTTGCTAAACTCTTTCTCAGAATTCTTCTACCCTTCCAGAATTACATCCGCCGGGTAATTTCCCAAAACCTTCACGCTTTCGCAATTTTCTTTCAGTGCATTCAGCATGTTCACGCCTGTCACACTGTCTAAATTTCCTTCGCCTTCAATGTAGAAATAATAATTCCAAAGTAAATTCTTCTGCGGACGGCTCCTGAGCGTCCTCATGTTAAATCCGAAATCACCGATGGTCGTAATCGCTCTCGCAACGGCTCCCGCCTCATTCTTTACAATCAGGATTAAGGTAAAGGCTTCCTTTCTTTCAAAGAGTTTTCTCTGCTCCCTGCTTTCCGGTTCCTTCCCTGCTGATAATACCACAAACCTGGTCGTATTGCTTGCGCTTTCGTTAATTGCCTCCTCCAGAATCTGAAGTCCGTAAAGCTTTGCAGTCTCCTTATTTGCAATTGCAGCTATGGTCGGATCTTTAAAGAGTGCCACCTCTTTTGCAGCGGCTGCCGTATTGGTGGCAACCCTTTTTTCAAATCCGCGGAGGTAAATATATTCACTACACTGGTCCAGAGCCTGAGGGTGGCTGTAGACCGTCTTAATTTTAGAAATATCGGTATCGGGAATTCCAAGAAGATTATGCACAACCGGGAGTTCAAAAATTCCCGCAATTTTCAGATTCCCGCCGTACAAAAGGTCCGTAACCTGCGCAACCTCTCCGGCAAAGCTGTTTTCAATCGGCAGCACCGCATAATCGCATTCCTTATTTTTCACCGCCTCATAAGCCTGACGGAAGGATGCATAGGAATTCAGTTCCCCTTTCGGAAAAATCTTCGCGGCAGCAATCTGTGCAAATGCACCCTGTACCCCGCTGTATGCAATTTGAAGTTTCCGCTCTTCCAATTTATTCTCCCGTTACTTGATTAATTCCGCTAAAAAAGCCCTGTCCGATAAAGGACAGGGCCGCATTTTACTTTTCTTCTCCGACAATCCTTACCTTTATCCCATACTCACAGACGTATTCTCAAACTGCCAACGCCAATAAAGACCTTCAAAATCAAAGGCCTGGAAAAAGGTAAAAGCAAAAGCTGCATTATTCGGTTGTGCATTTCTTTTACTGTTCATGTCGCTAAATTTCCTTTACTACATCACTTTAAACTGGCAAAGTGTTTTTGTCAACCATTTTTTGTGTTACTTATTTCAGCATGCTCTCTTCCCAGCTGTCAAAAGGCTTGATTCCGAGAAGTCCTGCAACGGTAGGAGCAACATTTGCAAGTCCGAAAGCACCCTGCTTTAACTCATGACGAGCATCTTTATCATAGATGATGAAAGGAACGGGATTTAAGCTGTGAGCGGTACGAACCTCTACAACGCCCTTCTTGTTCTTCTCAAGCATCTGATCGGAGTTACCGTGATCGGCCGTTACAATTAAGATGCATCCTTCCGCATCACATACTTTTTTGATACGTGCAAGCTGTAAATCAACGCTTTCCACCGCAATTTCGGTAGCATCAAGGCTTCCGGTATGTCCAACCATGTCACCGTTGGGGAAGTTGCATCTGATGAAGCCGTACTCATGCTTTTCAATTGCCTCAATTACCTTATCCGCAATCTCGGTAGCCTTCATCCAGGGGCACTCATCAAAGGAACGTACATCGGAAGGAATCTCGCAGTAATCTTCCAGTTCCTCGGAAACCTTTCCGGAACGGTTGCCGTTCCAGAAGTATGTTACGTGACCGTATTTCTGTGTCTCGGAAACGGCATACTCTTTAATCTTGTGCTCTACCAAAAGCTCGGTAAGGGTATCCTTAATCTGAGGCGGATTTACAAGATAGTGATGAGGAATCTTTAAATCTCCGTCATACTCAAGCATTCCGGCATATTTTACATTCGGAATTGCTCCACGGTCGAACTTGTCAAAGGAAGCGTCTCCGTCAAACGCCATGGAAATCTCAAGTGCACGGTCACCACGGAAGTTAAAGAGAATTACGGAATCTCCGTCTTCCATAGCGCCTACGGGCTTGCCGTTTTCCGCAATAACGAAGGAACCGAGATCCTGATCGAT
>CADANR010000171.1:0-5640 GCA_902789265.1 uncultured Lachnospiraceae bacterium
GAGAACAAAACGGAAACACCAAGAAAGACGGCAACCGCGAAAGCGCCGAGTTTCTTTTTGACATGTATGTTTTTCAGGCGGTGATTTTTCTTAGACATGTAGCTCTCCGAAGGTTTCATAAATCTTTTTATCCGGTTGAAAATAACCAGCATAGTTTATTATACAATAAACGTCATTTCAGGTCATGAATGTTTTTATAAAAATGCCTATATGTGCTATAATCGTAAACGAAGTCTTTTGTTAAACAGGAGAAAAAGTTATGTAAGTTATTTTTTCAAGGGTTAAATTCAAGGCAGGTCATGTGGTCGCCATGGTGGTGTTTACGATTCTGGCATCCCTGGCACAGATGGTGGCGCCTGCGATGGTCAGTAAAATGATTGACCTTATTGGTGATGACAAGGAAACTCTGAATCACGGTGTTGATGTAAAAACTCTCATTGCTCTTAACGGCATTAAGAATCCGAATTTCATCCTTCCAGGACAGCCGATTATTTATTAATAACGAAACAATTCAGACGTAAATCGGGGGTCAGCGTAAGCTGCCCCCTGTTTTATATACATGATAAGGTCACCACATATTTTTCAGCAAATCTCCCTTGAAATAGAGATTTCCTCCCATACTGCTTTTTGCAACGGGCAGCTTCTTCTGCTTCACAAGATAGGACAAATTTTGCCGGGAACAATTCATCAGCTCGCACGCCTGCGTTGTATCATATACATTTTTCTTAAGGAACAATCTGAAATCATCGGCTGACAACGGAAGCCTCTTTCCTACGTTGTATAATCTTGCGGCATCATATTCAATGGAATCGTTAAAAGTAAGCGTATATCCGCCGCAGCCGATCTTTCCTGTTTCAAGAAGGACATTATTCTGTATGACCGCATCCGGCAAACCTATATCGGCAAGATGGATCAATCGAACGGTTCTGTCTTCAAAAAAACAAAGTGAATTTAAGTTTTCAAGTAAAACAAATTCGGTCAGAGTATGATTCATCCGTTTCAAAACATAATCCGGCAACAAATCCGTCTTTCGAACAAACAGACTGTCCTGCGAACACTTTCCTTCCGATAATTCCAAAAGCTTATTTTCATCATATTCTTTTAAGTGATACCGGTTTAAGATATCACCGATATTTTGACGCTCACTCGGGACAATTCTTTCTTTTACCCATGCATACGCAATTTCGGAAGGAATCGTAAAGACTCCCTGCTTTACAAACCCTGCCGTTAAAAGCGGTGCCGTCCACTCATTCAAAGTGTTTTCAAGTTCGATAATATACCGTCTTTCTTTCTCATAATACAGAAGTATGCCGAGTACTTTGTTATCCGCAGAATCAACAATCTCATAAGCTTTCATAATACTTAAACCTTTCTGAAATCATCTCCCAAATCTTATCCATGTAAATATCTGCTATAATCCCGTCTAAATCCTGAAACAGAATTTCTCTGTCGGAAGAATTCAGTTTCTCCGGGAAAACCTTTTTCTTATCTTTAATCAGACTGAGATTTTCCAAACATGACATACTTCCGATAAAGTTTTGGCAGCGTTTATCCTCCATTACGTCAAATTTCTTTGCCTCTTTCTCACTCGAACAGGTACATAAAAAAGACAAGCCGTGGTCAAATAAGGGAGCAAGCCGTATCGTCTTCTTCCTCGCATTTCGGAGAACTTCAATGTTTGCACCATGTCTGTCACGGTTTAAGATAAGATAATCCACCGCTATCATTTGATCCGCATATTCCCCCCATCCGTTCCGTTCGCAGAAATCATAATGTGACTCGCCGGCGAATGCATTCACTCTGTAATAATTATCGAGTGCGGTCTTGCTTTCCTTCTCGTTTTTGAAATCCTCGGAAGCACACAACCAGGTCTCCCATGTCTTTCCTTCTATTTCAATTATTGCATGAATCAATTCATAATGCAGGTGTTCTACACCCAAAATTGTAAGAAGTCTGTCAACAATGATTTCGTTCACACATTCATGACCGACAACGCCGTTTAAGGAATCAAAATTGGAAAGTTTATAATATACTTTCTTTCCGCCAATCACCGATTCCGACTTAAGAAACGTCCCTGCCGTTCCGCTCGAACTTCTGATATGTGACCACTTCAGGTATCGTAAATCCTGTATTTCTTTGACTACTTTTGTTTCCATCTCTTTTATCCGTCACTTTCTGGAAATATTTGACGCTCGTCAAATAAATATTAATCAATATAAATATAACATTATATTTGACAATCGTCAAACAGAATGGGTTTTTGCAATTTGTAAAAATGAAACCGCGTTTGACCAAAACGCCGGCACTCATTGAAATATTCGTAATTCAAGCTATACTTATATTGTCATTCACTACCAAACTATGTATACTGATTTTCGTAGCGCTTATATTTACATACATTCTAAAAGGGGAATAAAACAATGGTATTTATGTCAAAGACAAGATCGCTGGTTACAGGAATCGGTTTAACCGTCATCGGAATCGGTGTAATAATTTACGGAATGATTCTGGCATTTAATATGAGCAGACCGCCGGTGGATATTTATACGGTGGACGATGCTATATGATTTATGAAAGGGATGATGTGGAATCATCCAGATTCTATGCGGTTCCGGATATTTATGCAACAGAGGACGGCTATGTGGATATCGCTCATTTCATGGGTGTAGGCGTGGCAAAAGCGGATTTCGATAAGTATGAAAAGGTTGCGGACAGCTCCTATGAATGGTGGATGGACGAAACCGGTACCGTGGAATTCGGCAAGGAAACGGTGCATATTGACGGATACCTTCGTAAAATGTCTTCCAATGATAAGAAATACATGACCAAGTATTTATCGGAGGACTGGGGATATGATCAGTCCGAAATTGATCAGCTCATGACCAAATATGTCATTATGACAAACGGAAGCTCCAATACCGGCATTATTATTGCCGGTGCAGTTACGCTGGTAGCCGGTCTTGTATTCTTGGGAATTGCAATTGTACGTATGATAAAAGGAAGATAAATACCGAAGAAAAAAAGCAAAAAAAAGAATTGACAATTACCGAAAAAAAAATTATTATGGTTTCAATCGCACAAAAATAAATGCAGAGAAGGAATTATGCTTCATTTGGAAGTTTCAGAGAGTCGGCGGAAGGTGTGAGCCGATACGGAAGAATGATTGCAGTCTCACTCCTGAGCAGAGTTCCCGAACGATCAGTAAGGAACTACGGAAGGCCCCGTTACCTGAGCCGCAGATATGCTGGTATCTGATTAAGTGGTTGTGAAAACAACAAGTCGGGTGGTACCGCGGTAAATAAGAAAAGATTTATCGTCCCGGAGGTCAGGAATGATCTCTGGGGCGAATTTTTAATTTTGGGAAAGGAAATGCCATGAAAAGAATCAAAATTGCAGACATTACAATCAAAGAAGCCTGCGGAAATTCCCGCATGAGCTTAAGCTTCAAGGAAAAGATGGAGGTGGCAAAACAGCTCGATAATCTCCTGGTGGATGTTATCGAAATGCCGAAAGCCGTAGAGCAGACGGAAAGCTTACTCGTGAAATCTTTAGCACCCGTTATCAAGAACAGCATTCTGTCCGTGGAAGCGGGACTTGACAGAAGCGAAGTGGAAAAAGCATGGGCTGCCGTTTCTTCTGCAAAGAAAGCAAGAATCTGCATTTCCGTTCCGACATCACCGGTTCAGATGGAATATATCTGCGGCATGAAATCCAAGAAAATCCTGGAACTGGTACCCGGAATTGTATCCCACGCAAAGAGCTTTTGCCCGGATGTGGAATTTAACTGCAAAGACGCGACCAGAAGCGAAGTGGATTTCTTAGTGGAGATTATCTCTTCCGCAATCGGTGCCGGTGCCACATGCGTTAACTTAGAAGATACTGCAGGCGTGATGCTTGCGGAGGAATTTGATGCATTAATCGATACCCTGATGGAGAAGGTTCCTGCATTAAAAGAAGTTCCGCTTTCCGTAACCTGTTCCGACAGTCTGGATATGGCATGTGCAAATGCCGTAACTTCAGTCAGAAGCGGTGCCGTGGAAATCAAAACCACGCTTCTCGGCAAATCGGCTCCGGGTCTTGAAGCGGTTGTAAATCTCTTTACCGAGCGCGGTGATTCCTTCCAAATGGAGATTGCACAAAAGCGTCCTGACGTAGAGAAGACTTTAAGAAAATTATCCTGGATGGATCAGAATAAAGGAAGCGGAATTCGTATTTTTACAGGAGAGGAAACGCCGGTCAAAGAAGAGCTTGATCTTGACGAAAATGCGGATATTTCCAAGGTGATTCGTGCCGTTAAGAAGCTCGGATATGAACTTTCCGATGATGACAACGCAAGAGTATATAAAGAATTCAAACGTGTTTCCGAGAAGAAGAAAGTCGGAACCAAGGAGATGGAGGCAATTATCGCGACCGCATCCCTTCAGGTAGTACCGACCTATCAGCTTGTTAATTTCGTAATCAACAGCGGAAACATTATTACACCGACCGCACAGGTAACGCTCGAAAAGAACGGAAATCACTTAAAGGGCTTAAGCTCCGGAGACGGACCGATTGCCGCAGCTTTCCTTGCAGTAGAAATGGTGGTAGGTGTTCATTATGAGCTGGATGATTTCCAGATTCAGTCCGTAACCGAAGGATCCGAGGCAGTCGGAAATGCACTCGTTAAGCTTCGTTACAACGGAAAGCTTTATTCCGGAAGCGGTATTTCCACCGATATCATCGGAGCAAGTATCAGAGCTTATTTAAATGCAATCAATAAGATTGTGGCTGATGATAAGACGGAATAGAAGATAAGGAAAAACATTAAAAAGAGTAAGGGCTTTACAGAAGAAAGAATTAAAGGTTTAAGTTATATATAAGGAGTAAAATAGATGAAATTATCATACAGCACGAACGGATGGGATGATTTTGACTGGACGGATTTCTATGTAACGGCAAAGGATTTACAGTTTTCCGGAATTGAAATTCATGATATCAAAAGAGAAATGTTTTCCGGAAAGAACCGCCCGTTTAATAATGAAAACATCATTGAGACCGCAAGAAAAATTTTCCAGATGCAGCTTGAAATTCCCTGTCTGGATGCAACCTGCGACGTGGCAGACCCTGCAAAAATTGAGGAAAACGTAGCACAGATTCGCGAGTATATCCGGATTGCGAAGATTTTAAACTGCCCGGCCATCCGTCTTCGTGCGGGAAAAAGTATTGCGGATATGGATGTCAGTGACGAGCCGGTCATCGAATGCATCCGTCAGACCTACAGGGAAGCGGATAATAACGGCGTTTCGCTTCTTCTTGAGACCATCGGTGTATATTCCGATACCGAACGTCTTCGCAATGTTTTGAATGTATTTGCAAGAGATAACGTGGCGGCTTTATGGGACATTCATCATACCGTAAGAAACGGCGGCGAGTCACCCGAAGCCACAATCCAAAATCTCGGCGCATATGTTAAGCATGTTCATATCAAGGATTCCGATGAAAGAGGCTATGCGCTGATGGGAGAAGGAAATCTGCCGATTTCCGATCTGATGCAAGCACTTAGAAGCGTTAATTATGACGGCTTTATTTCCTTCGAGTGGATTCCCGGATGGCTTCCGGAACTTTCCGACCCCGGAATCGTGTTCCCTCATTTCGTAAATT
>CADANR010000171.1:5666-8395 GCA_902789265.1 uncultured Lachnospiraceae bacterium
GCGGCACAAAACCGTAACGGCGGAACACGGACTTTATTCCAACAAGGCTGGCACCGGTAAATTCGTATGGAAAAAGGAAGAGATTATCGACAAAACCTTCCCGCAGGTACTGGACCGCATGGTGGAAGAATTCCCGGATCAGTACGCATTCCGTTATACAACCTTAAACTATACCAGAACCTACAAGGAATTCCGCGATGACGTGGATGAGTTCGCAAGAACCTTAATCGCGCTCGGTGTAAAGCAGGGCGGTCATGTGGCAATCTGGGCAACCAACGTGCCGCAGTGGTATATCACCTTCTGGGCATGCTGCCGTATCGGTGCGGTGCTTGTTACGATGAATACCGCATATAAGATTCACGAAGCAGAATACCTGCTTCGTAACTCCGATACCCACACGCTGGTTATGATTGACGGCTTCCGCGATTCGCACTATAACGAAATCATGGCGGAGCTCTGTCCCGAACTTGCAACGAATACACCCGGTAAGGCGCTTCACTGCAAGCGTTTACCGTTCCTTCGTCATATCATCAACGTATCTTCCCGTCAGCCCGGCTGTCTTACCTGGGAGGATGCACTCTCGCTTGCCGACAGTGTGCCCATTGAGGAAGTCTACAGAAGGTCTTCTCTCGTTGATAAGCATGATGTCTGCAATATGCAGTATACCTCCGGTACCACGGGCTTCCCGAAGGGAGTTATGCTGACACATTATAATGTAGTAAATAACGGAAAATGCATCGGCGACAGAATGGATTTGTCCACCGCGGACCGCATGATGATTCAGGTTCCGATGTTCCACTGCTTCGGCATGGTACTTGCGATGACGGCATCGATGACACACGGTGTTACGATTTCCCCGATTCCGTATTTCTCCACGAAGCCGGCGCTTGCCTGCATCAATCAGGAAAAGATTACCTGCTTCCACGGAGTACCGACCATGTTCATCGCAATGTTGGAGCATGAAGACTTCCCGAAGACGGATTTTTCCTATATGAGAACCGGAATTATGGCGGGATCGCCCTGCCCGATTGCCATCATGAAGGACGTTGTGGATAAAATGCATATGACCGAGATTACCATTGTTTACGGTCAGACCGAGGCAAGCCCCGGATGTACGATGTCCAGTACCGAGGATTCCCTGGAAGTCCGTGTAAATACGGTCGGCGGACCGCTGCCCGGTGTGGAATGCAAGGTTGTGGATCCGGAAACCGGCGAGGAAGTGCCGGACGGTGTAAACGGCGAATTCGTAGCCCGCGGTTACACTATCATGAAGGGGTATTACAAGATGCCCGTTGCAACCGCACAGGCAATCGATGCGGACGGATGGCTTCATACAGGCGACCTTGCCTGCAGAACCCCTGAAGGAAACTTCCGTATCACCGGACGTTTGAAGGATATGATTATCCGCGGCGGTGAGAATATTTATCCGAAGGAAATCGAAGAATTCATTTATACTTATGAGAAAGTAAAGGATGTTCAGGTCATCGGTGTGCCGGATGAAACGCTCGGCGAGGAAATCTGCGCCTGCGTCGTTCCGAAGGAAGGCGTGGAAATTACCGAGGAAGAAATCAAGGCAGATGTCCGTGACCACAGGGCGAAGCATAAAGTACCGAAGTACGTGGATATCGTGGACGGCTTCCCGATGAATGCAGCCGGAAAGATCCTGAAATACAAGATGAGAGAAAATGCGGTCGAAAAGTACGGCCTTGCAAAGGCAGACAGTATCGAAACCGCGTAGGAGAACCATGCAGATTCAGTTACCTGAAGATGTGAAAAGAATAATTAATACGCTTAAGGAGGCAGGATTTGAGGCATACGCAGTGGGCGGATGCGTCAGGGACTGCCTTCTCGGCAAAACCCCGCATGACTGGGATATTACGACCTCTGCGCTTCCGACGGAAGTAAAGGGGCTTTTTTCGCATACCTTTGATACCGGAATCAAACACGGTACCATTACGGTGCTTCTGCATCATGTGGGATATGAGGTGACCACCTACCGCATTGACGGGGAATATGAAGACGGCCGTCATCCGAAGGCGGTTTCCTTTACACGTTCCTTGCAGGAAGACCTTTTGCGCAGGGATTTTACCATCAATGCGATGGCCTATAACGAAGAGGACGGCATTCAGGATTTGTTCGGTGGGCAGCAGGATTTAGCGGACGGGATTATCCGCTGCGTCGGAAAAGCCGAAGACCGCTTCGGAGAGGATGCGCTCAGGATGCTTCGTGCAGTGCGTTTTTCCGCACAGCTCGGCTTTGAAATCGAGCCGGAAACTTTAAAGGCAATGAAAAATCTGAGCGCGAACTTAAGGCTTGTTTCCGCGGAGAGAATCCAGGTGGAGCTGGTGAAAACCATTACCTCCGCGCATCCGGAAAATTTGAGAATTGCTTACGAGCAGGGACTTACGGCTGAGTTTCTGCCGGAGTTTGACTTATGCATGAAAACCACGCAGAATAACCCGAACCATATGTATACGGTCGGGGAGCATACGATTAAGGCGATGCAGTTAATCGCCCCCGAAAAGGATTTAAGACTGACCATGCTTTTGCATGATATTGCGAAACCGCTTCTTAAGACCACGGATGAGGAAGGAATCGACCATTTTCACGGGCATCCGCAGAAGTCCATGGAGATGGCGAAAGAAATATTAAGAAGGCTTAAATTCGACAACAATACGGTGGACAGGGTAAGCCGCCTTTGTGCCA
Source organism: uncultured Lachnospiraceae bacterium (assembly GCA_902789265.1). Taxonomy (GTDB): domain Bacteria; phylum Bacillota; class Clostridia; order Lachnospirales; family Lachnospiraceae; genus UBA3766. Next base: position 8,373 of record CADANR010000171.1, read on the forward strand.
TCCATGATGTGCGGATTGAACCC
>CADANR010000172.1 GCA_902789265.1 uncultured Lachnospiraceae bacterium
AATCATCATCCCCCGTAAACTCAAAGACAATATCATGTCCCCATGCATCCAGTCCACTGGCTGTCTGAATAAAGGATGTCGAAAGCTCCAATCCGTTATAATAGTCCGGATTATCTACAACATGTAGTTTTTCATATTTTCTGGGATCACTTTCATCAAGTTCTCCGGTAACCGGATCACCATACATTGCCAATGCCGAAAAAGTATTCTCATTTATCGTACAATACTTATCTGCCTTTATGATATTGAACGGGAAAAACTGTCCGTGTTTAAAGGTAGTTCTTCCATCCGCATCACTTGATCCAAGTTCTCTGTATACCGTAAAGTCAATCGGTTTTCCATCACTGCTTGTTTTTAATGTTCCGTCAGGATTACAGAGTGTAGCAAAATTCTGACAACTATCGAATTCAAAATATCCGCTCGAATTATAAACGCTCTCAATAAAGAGATGATTTACATCAATTGCATTACTGCCAAAAAGCTGTCCTAAGGATTTGTTTTTCTGTGTTGTAATCGGATAGCCATCTGATTTCAAATCGGTAGATAAAACGTTCTTCTTTCCTCTAAGTCCGACATTTCCATTATCAGGACCAAGAACAGCGTTTTCTGCATCTTTGCTTGCACAATTCACCATCTTCATACTTATACCAAACTCTTCGTTATCAAGAGTTCTGATTTCATTAAGGCTGTCACTTAAATTCAATGGTTCAAGTGTAGCAAAATAGAATGGTACGGAACTGGACTGTGAACAGGGCACAAGCTTCGTTTTTTCATCATTCGGTTTCAATCCGATAAATGCGTAGCGCGAATTATCCCACGCTAAAATTTCACTGTAAAATTCGTTGTTTTTTCTGCCCGGCATATTGATACCGATAGTATTTTCCGAAAGCACCTGATTTCCAGTCAATTGCGGGGCCAGATATTTTTCGGAATAGGAATTAAACAGCTCATAATAATGGTTCGGTTCCTTCGTTACCGCATCATAATATTCCGTGAACGTCCATTCCAGGGAACCGGTTCCGTCTCCCAGCCAGATAATCTTACCGCCGTTTGCATAACACTTATAAAGACTGCCGTTATAATCCACGGCATAGATATCATATCGCTTGGTTTCCTCATTCCATATACGGGTATAAACAATAACCTTTTTACCGTTCAGTCCCTTTTGGGAAACACTGATTCTGTCAGCCGAGTAGGTAATCAGATTCTCGTCGCTCAAAGTAGTAAAATCAATCAGATTAAGCCAGGAGTTTGCACTGCTGGTTGAAGACAATTCAAAGCCGGATTCACTGCCGGTCCCGGTATCATTTAAATAGAACGAAACATACTTTTCATTATAAGAAAATTGTACCCTTCCTTCACTTTCGAATTCTGCTTTGAATAATGTTGCATTTGCTTCATTTTCTGTAACAATCAGTGCATCATTCTGTACCGCAAGATACTTTGTGCCGTTTTCACCGGATGTTGATATCTTATAATTATATTCACCGACATAACTGAAATTCCATCTTGTAACTTCACTGCCTTCATCCACATACAGTGTTCTGCTCGCAATATTATTCCCCTGCTCATCTACCATATGGTGTGTAACAAGTTCAACAAGAGAATGCACGTTTCCCTCAGTGCTGTTTTCCATAAGCGCATAGCCGTGCGTACCTCCGGTATAATTCATAAGACCGTAAGTTTTTCCGTCCAAAGTTGCCGGATCAAATTCAGGGAAATAGTAAGCTACATAAATTCTGCTGTTATTTTTGTTTTTAGCATCTGTGTAAAAACGAATTCCACCACCACCATTCGAATGCTGAAGATATCTTTCCTGACTATTATGTTTAAAAATAAACTTATTATCTCCGTCATTCGAAATCGAAAAAACGATTGCTTTGCTTTCATCATTCGTCAATTCGACGTCATTACCATCTGCTGTTTTCTGCTTAAGATAATAAACGGTATTACCTTTTTTCGTAGAAAGAATATAACCTCCATTCTTTGTTTTAAAGAACCAAACCGATGCTTCATCAATATTAGTTTTTTCAGATAAGCATCCTTTACCATTAAGCGTATTTGTAAAAAAGTTGATTACTCCAGTATCATTACGATAATATAAATTGAATCCCTGGGTTGCACTTGCTGTAAGTTCACCGGTATCCGCAACCAGTCTTTCGCCAAAAGGATTAATAATCTCATAAATACTGAATCCTGTTGCAACAAACCGAATCTGCCCGTCTTCTACGGTAAAATCAGTTACCTCTTCCCTGCTTCCGTCATCTTTTACATGCCATAAACGGATGCCGTCCAGGGCAGAGATTCTCTCATCACGAATGGTAACATTAATCGGTCTTTCATCTCCCGGCTGATAGGTATTGTTGCCGTCAAAAACAGTAATATCATAAGCCGCAATCACTGTATCTTCATTTCCCGTTACATCAACAGCTTCCGCCCTTGCTTCCTTCGGCATTAAACCATCCAGAATAACAGATTTATCTAAAACCCCGTTCTCGGGGAAAATTTCGAAATTCAAATGACGATATCCCGTATCTTTTACGAGCGCGATACCCGTGACATCCTCATCAATTTCACAAGGTCCGTTCTCCAAGGAAATATCCTCTATAATTACATCTTTTGCTTTATTATTTTCTACGCTGTAAAGCGCTACCGTTTCACGTGAAGTTAATTCAACTTCCTCGCTTACTTCTGCTTTTACATAAATCTTTTCTTCTGTTTCAACGATTTCTCCGTCAGAGTTGCTTTCTTCGTTAATCGTTTCTTCGCCAGCCGTTTCTTCTTCGGTTGTTTCTTTTTCAGTTGTTTCTACAGAAGCTTTCTCTTTATCATCAGATGATTCTTCTTCAGAATCTTCCTCTGTATCAATTTCTTCTTTTTCTACTGTATCAACTGCTTCTTCTAAAACATCTTCTTTGTCTTCTGTTTCTTCAATTGTTTCTGTTGTTTCTTCTGTTTCGTTCTTATCTTCAGAACTTACTTCTTCCGATCTTACTTCTTCCGAAACGCCTTCCGCTTTACCGCTGATTTCATAACCCTCTAATACTTCAAGTCCTTCCTCTTCGGCACGAACATGAATTGGGTTGATTTCCACATCAGATTCCTTCAAAGAGCTGTATACGGAAAGTTCAGCGTTTTCGGTCTTTTCACAGGTTACGGTATGTAACGCATCCGCTTCTTCCGATGAATTCTCCGAAGTACCTTCCGTTCCGGTTTC
>CADANR010000173.1 GCA_902789265.1 uncultured Lachnospiraceae bacterium
AACAATTCGGGAGTGAACAGGAGTAATATGGCTGGAAAAAAACGAGGACAATGGAATTCAAGTTTCACATTTATACTGGCATCCGTAGGTTCCGCGGTAGGACTCGGTAATGCATGGAGATTTCCGGGACTGGCGGCAAAATACGGCGGCGGTACTTTTATTCTTGTATATCTGTTTATGATGATTATCCTGGGAATCCCCCTTCTTATGATGGAGATTTCCATGGGAAGAAAAACGCAGTGCGGTGCCATTCATGCAATCGGTGCGTTGAATAAGAAATTTCAGTGGATCGGCTGGTCGGCAACGATTAACGCATTTGTAATCGTAACTTATTATGCGGTTGTGTTCGGCTGGGTTATTCTAATGGCCGCTGTTTCGCCGCTGTTTTCCAGACTTACCGGAAATCCGGAAGAGGCCGGAAAGCTTTGGATGAATACCATTCAGACAACCGGTACCACGGACGGCTTTTCGAAAACATCCACACCTGCCCTGATTGCGCTTATTGTTGCGTGGCTTTTGATTTATGTCTGCATCCGGAACGGTGCAAGTTCGGTAAGTAAAGTTGTTAAGTTTACGGTATTTGCTCCGGTAGTCTGCTTGCTCATTATGGCAGTGAAGGGAATCTTCATGCCGGGCGGTATGGCAGGCCTTGTTAAAATGATTACCCCGGATTTCTCGCAGTTATTTACTGCCGATGTATGGATTGATGCGGTAGGGCAGGTATTCTATTCCTTATCCGTTATGATGGCAATTATGTTTGCATACGGATCATACCTGCCGAAAACTTCGAATATTGCAAGAGATGCGGTTATTATTGCATTGTCCGATCTCGGTGTCAGCCTTCTTTCCAGTGTCGTAATGTTTACGACCATGGGTGGTGTCGGAATGCTTGACAATATGTCCACATCGGGCGTTGCAACGGCATTTATTATTTATCCGCAGGCTATGGTAAAACTGACGGGAAGCGGAATATTTAATGCATTTTTCGCATTTGTCTTTTATTTCTGCTTGTGCACGCTTGCCATCGATTCCGCATTTTCCATCGTGGAAGGCGTTTCGGCATCCATTGCCGACAAGTTCCGCTTAAGCGCGAAGAAAACCACGGTTATCATCTGTGTTCTTGCAAGTGTCTTTTCCGTTATTTTCGTAACCGGTTCGGGACTTGCATTCCTGGATATCGTTGATTACTACGCAAATAATATCAACCTTGTATTTATCGGAATTCTTGAGACAATTGCAGTGGGATGGTTTTTCAAAACCGGCAAGATTCTCGAGGAAATCAACAGGAATACGAAGAAGTTTAAGATGCCGAAGGCATGGTTTTATATTTCCGTTAAAGTCATAGCTCCCTTATTACTGATCGGATTCTTCGTTTGGAATATGTTCGGACTGATCACAAAGCAGCACGGTGTTTACGGCAGCGCGGACGGTTATTCCTTAACGTCAAATATCGTTCTGGGCTGGGTGGTTTCCGCAGTTGTGATTCTGTTCGGTATTATTTTCTCCATCGTGGAGAGTGTGAAATTCAAAGACGGAAGATACGATCCGGTTCCCTGGGATGAATGTACGGATGCAGATGATCTTTATGATTTTGAGAATGAGAAGGCTGCTGAAACGAAAGAGTAAAGGATACGTGTAAAGCGTAGACTTAAACCATAAAAACATTTATGTAAAAGCGTTTACTGTAAAGAAAGAATGAGGTAATGAAATGTCAATGCAGGAAGAAATGATTCAGAAAGAACTGTTTGAAGCGCGTATGGAAACGGAGCTTTCAGAGACCGCAAAGCGTCTTTATAACAAAGGCTTAAATGAACTTTCCGAAAAGGAAGCATATTATGTGCTGCTTGCGTTTACCAAGGACTATGCAAGAGTAACCGAGAATATTACCGGCGAAAAGAAGGTATATTATATTTCCGCGGAATTCTTAATCGGAAAGCTCTTATCCAATAACTTAATCAACTTAGGTGCGTACGGCAAAGTAAAAGAAATCCTGGCAAAATACGGACTTGACCTTGCAAAGATTGAAGAGTTCGAGCCGGAACCGTCTTTAGGAAACGGCGGTCTTGGAAGACTTGCCGCATGTTTCTTAGACTCCATCGCAACCCTGGGACTTCCCGGAGACGGAATCGGCTTAAACTATCACTTCGGTTTGTTTAAGCAGGAATTCGTAAATAACTTACAGTGTGCTGAGAAAAATGACTGGATTGAACCGCAGTCATGGTTAAATCATACGGATGTATCCTTCAATGTTAATTTCAAGGATTTTTCCGTGAAATCCAGACTTTATGATATTGATGTCATCGGCTATGAAAACGGCGTCAACAAGCTTCACCTCTTTGATGTGGAGTCCGTGGATGAGTCACTGGTAGGTAAGGGCATCAATTTTGACAAGACCGCGATCGAGAAGAACTTAACCCTCTTCTTATATCCCGACGATTCCGACGAGGCAGGAAATTTACTTCGTATTTACCAGCAGTATTTCATGGTCAGCAATGCGGCACAGCTCATTATCCGCGATATGCACGAGCATAAATACGATCTTCGCAGAATGTATGATTTTGCGGTGATTCAGATTAACGATACACACCCGACCATGGTCATTCCGGAACTCATCCGTATTATGACCGAGGAAAAGGCGATTTCCTTAGATGAGGCAATTGATATCGTTTCCAAAACCTGCGCATACACGAACCATACGATTCTTGCGGAAGCATTGGAGAAATGGCCGCTTGATTACTTAGAGCGCGTGGTACCAAGCCTTGTACCGATTATCAAAGAACTTGACCGCAGAGTGAAAGAGAAATACAGTGATGAACGCGTATGGATTATCGATAACGACAACCGCGTTCACATGGCACATATCGACATTCACTACGGCTTCTCCATCAATGGCGTGGCATACCTTCACACCGAGATTTTAAAGAACACAGAGCTGAATGCGTTCTATCAGATTTATCCGGAGAAGTTCAACAACAAGACCAACGGAATTACCTTCCGCAGATGGCTCTTATCCTGTAATCCTGCGCTTGCCGGTGAGATTGAAAGCTTAATCGGAAGCGGCTTTAAGAAGGATGCAAAGGAACTTGAAAAATTACTGGCGTACGAAAACGATGCCAATGTACTTGCGAAGTTAGAAGAAATCAAGCAGACCAAGAAG
>CADANR010000174.1 GCA_902789265.1 uncultured Lachnospiraceae bacterium
CTTCCAAATGCCGAGCTTGCGGCGCATGTCCTTGAGGGTACGTTCCAGTTCGGAGTCGGTAATGTCGCGGGTCGCACGGGTACGGAGCACCGTAATTTCCAGCGTTTCCATGTAGGGGCGACTTGCCGGGGAATCGGAATCTTCCTCATCTTCGTCGTCAGAAATCTTATTAACAGCCCAAGGATCAGCTTCTTCGCGGAGCGACATAAAGAACGGATTAGGAGGATCGCTGGTGCGGAAAACGGCAATCTGGAGCTGCTTCAGGTCGGAATTCAGGTGAGAAACGACCTTCTCGAGCGGAGTGTCTTCATCGAGGAAGATGAAGAATTCCATAAAGCCTTGGGAATATTGGAAACCATGGAAGCAGCCGTTTTCATCAAGGTTTAGATGCCGGAGTGCCTTAATTCTGTCAGTAGGATCGTTCGGATTGAGACTCAAGAGGCTAGCCACAAATGCTAGACGGCGTTCCTGCGATTTGGTTAGTTCCATTTTTTCCTCAGTTCTGTTATTTTACAATAGCAAAAGTCGGGTGCAAATGCGGCACCTTACCCTTAATATCGTATTTTGCACCCTAAAAATAGTTTCAAAATGTACCTTTGTGAACAAAAAGCATACATTTTTTTCATTTTTTTTCAAAAACGCCCCCATTTACAGTGAACATTTGTGCAAAAAACATACTTTTTTACTTTTTTTGAATAAAGTTTAATCTTTTCAGGGCAAAAATGCTATGATTTACACTATAGGAGATGTTCCCATGAATTTGCTAGATATCATTAATAAAGCCAAGGCCGAAAAAGCCACCTCGTTAGACCTTTCCCAAAAAGAACTGAGAATCCTTCCTCAGGAACTTTTCGAATTGGAAGACCTCGAAGAGCTCATCCTCGACCGCAACATGCTCGTGGAACTCCCCGACGATATTTCCAAGCTCAAGAAACTGAAAAAACTCTCCGTCAGCGAAAACGACCTGATGGAGCTCCCCGAAACTATCGGCGAACTTACAAATCTTGAACACCTGTACCTGGGTTACAACAGCCTCTCGGAACTTCCGGATTCCGTGGGTAACCTCAAGAAGCTCCAGACGGTGAACATCGCCAAGAACCAGCTTTTGGATCTGACTCTCGAAGTCGGCAAATGGGTAAACGTCACCAAGATTTCTCTGCACGACAACATGCTTTCCGAAGTGCCTCCTACCCTCGGTAAGCTGAAAAAGCTCCGCAAGCTCTACCTCGACAACAACGACTTGACTTCCATTCCGGCCACCCTCGGCCACCTGGAATCTCTTGAAGTCCTGATGGTGTCGGGTAATAACCTGGGTGCCATCCCCTCTGAATTCAGCAACCTGAAAAAGCTCAAGGAACTGGTACTCGACGCAAACCAGCTCGAAACACTCCCCGAAGCCCTTGCCGAATGCGACAGCCTCGAAACCATTTCCGTGGTCGAAAACCCCATGGAAGGCGGCATTCCCCGCGTGCTCCTGGACAAGAAGGGTCTGAGCATCGATCAGTAACCATTTCCGTGGTCGAAAACCCCATGGAAGGCGGCATTCCCCGCGTGCTCCTGGACAAGAAGGGTCTGAGCATCGATCAGTAGGTCGGCGCAGAGCGCCGCTGAGCTATGAGGTCGCTGCGCTTTGAGGTTTGAGAGGAGTTTCGCTTTGATATTTGAAATAAAAAAGCAAAAAGGGCGAATGCACCCACGCTCATGGCTCAAAGCGAGCACAGCGAGCGTGCTCATCGCCTTTTTCCTCGCTGCCTGTAGTGACTTTTTCCATCCGGTCGAGAGCACTCCCGAACCGACAGAATACAGCTATAACTATTGGCTACTCACGCGCACCTACCTGTACGAAGACGAACTGCCGCTACTGGACGAAGAGGGCGATTCCGTAAACGAACTCTACAACAAGCTTTCGGATCCTTTCACAAATGGTTCCCAGAGTTTTTTCGTCTTGCACTCAATAGTTTTCGCCGGACTGTTTTCAAATATCAGTTGTTCATTAAACGGGATGTGCTTCGCAGATATCTTAATCTCTCCGCCTTCTTCGGTATACTTCATGGCATTCGTAAACAGATTCTCAAGTGCCCGTTTAATCAGCGTCGGATCGACACGCCTTATGAATTTGCCTTCACAGGTAAAATGCAGTTTCTTTTCTTCTAACTGATCCTTGTAATTTCCCGCAATCTCATTTAACACTTCGACAAAATCCGTACTCTGCTTCTTCGGATGCAGCATATTCTCTTCGATTTTGGATAATGCGAGTATATCCGTAATAATTCCGTTCATATAATTCGCATTATCTTCAATCGCCTGCGCGTAATGTTCCCGCTTGTCCGTACCAACATTTTCCTTCAGATTCTGGGCATAACCGCTCATCGCCGCAAGCGGAGTTTTTAAATCATGCGCCATGGAATTCATCAATGTCTTTCTAAAATCTTCATTACGATAAAAATACAGCAGATTGCGGTATTTCACAAGTGAAACAAGCAAAGCAATTAACGTAAATAAAACAAAGTATATGATTACAAACGTACCGTAAATCGGTGTAAATGTATCCAATGTGTTATGAATGATTCCGCAATATCGGTACTCCAGATTTTTATATTCCCCGCCCAGATTAAATTTGGAATACACAATCAAATCCCCGTTTTCAAACACGGAAGGTATTCTTCCGGATGAAAAATCACTATTGGTCTCAAACAGATTCCTTTCTTGTATCAGCTTCTTAATATATTCATTTTCTTCATTCCTCGTTCCTTCGTATCCGATACCTTTGACATAATCCCCGATGTATCCACCGGAAGCTGCAATATCCCGGAAATTAAGATCCTCATAATCCCCATCAAAAAGGACTACATGCTTAAATCCTTTCACCTTGTCTTTCAGATAAGGTGTACAGTCAACGGTATATTTTCTGGAAATATTGGCTGATCTGGAGGGCATGTATTCAGCCGTAAACCGGTTCTTATAACTTCCTTCCGTAATCTCAACCGTTCCGGGATAGAACGTTCTCGTCTCAGGATCGACATAGAAATCTTTAGTATTAATTGCATAATAATAACTTCTGTGGTATCCGAAGAATGCTTCCCATGAGTTATCATTCTCCTGAAGATGCTCTTCCAATTCCCGAAACTCAGGGATTTCTCTTAAATTTTCGAATTCATTGGTATAAACATACGCATCTCCTATATCATCTGTTTCCGCAAAAATCATGCTTAAAAACATAGAAGAATCCACCAGCGTTTTATCGGCTTCGATATCATATATTTCGGCATATTGCATCGAGTTTAAACTTGCCAGTTCATCCGGCAAACCGATGCCGTCAAAGATAGGATGTAAAGCTTTCAGATAGATTTTTACAATGCCCGGATTCGATTCCCATATACCGTCACGAAACTGCCTTTTAATCTGCCCTTCGTGAATTTGTACGGAACCGCTTTTTTGTGTCACCCCGAAAAAAACATCTGTGATATAATTATAGAATCCGACAATTGAGATTAATGTCAGAATCCCTGCCAATAACCATGCAATAAGAATTCTCGGAATCAGCAGCTGTATGAATTTTTTTCGTTTTTTGAATTTCATCGCATTTTCCTCCCCAATATTCTTTCAGAGAATAAATGTCCGTTATGAATCATTTTTCTAAATACCTATTCGGTAAAACGATAGCCTTTGGAAATCACGGTCTTAATCTGGTTTCTTGCCAAGCCGAGTTCTTTTCTCAACTTCTTAACATGATTATCCACGACTCTGTCTCCGCCAACGAAATCCATCCCCCATACGGCATTTAAAAGGACTTCTCTCGATAAGACAATGCCCTTATGATGCATGAAATACGTTAAAAGTTCGAACTCTTTAGGCTTTAAACACACCTCTTCCCCTGCCACTTTTACTTCCATCGTTTCTTCATTAACGGTAATACTACCAATGGTAAAATCACCGCCGATTACCATTCCTTTAGAACGATGGAGTAACGCAATACTCTTGGCATACAGTTGCGGAAGGGAAAACGGCTTTGTGACATAATCATCACAGCCGGTTTCAAATCCGAGTAAAACATCCTCCTCCAGTGTTCGTGCTGTTAGGTAAATCACCGGTACATCACTCGATTTACGTATACTTTTGCAGATTTGAAAACCGTTTAGCCCGGGAAGCATAACATCCAGAAATACTAAATCAAATTCTTTCGTATCCAAGAAATCCATTGCTTCCAAACCATCTTTCGCCGTGGTAATGACAAAGGAATCTTCTTTTCTGTCATCTTCGAAATAATCTGTTAGAATTTCCCGAATCTGCTTATCATCTTCCACAATCAAAAGTTTGTAACGCATACCGTGCTCCTTATAATTCATTCGAATGAAATTCATTACTTTAATCATATCATAACTGAAAGATGTATCCTAAATATATCCGGAACAAAAAACACTTCGGAAATAATGATATATCAGTTCTTTCCTTTAATAAAAAAGAAGAGCGCCAAATGCCCTTCTTTGTTTTTATATGTTTTATATCGCTGTTTAAAAGCTTAATTCACCTTTGTGCTGTTTATATCTGCCTCAAGCTGACCAATTGCAATTAACAGGTCATCAAATTTCGGTATATCCCCATATATCATCGATTTCA
>CADANR010000175.1 GCA_902789265.1 uncultured Lachnospiraceae bacterium
ATCGTACGAGGAGCGTTTCCGCGTTAATGCCGCTGCCTGTGAAGACTTACTTAAAAAAGCGGATGCGAGACCCGGAAGTACGGATTTAAAGGAAATTTCCGAATTATCGAATGAAGAACTGATGCAGGCAGAAAGACTTTTTGATAAAGTATTCGGCCCGGTTCTTAACCGTGATGCGGTAAAAGACTACTTAGCTGCAAATCCGCAGAAAACCGTTTTTGATTTGTTCCATATCGGTGACACAAGCGTTAAGGAACAAATGAATTTAATTAACGAACAGCCGCAAAATGCAGCCCCTGCTACGCCTTTGCATATGAAGGCGGCAATTCTCCGAATGGCATTCAGCGGCGGTGTGCCCTTAACCATGGATGTGATTCGAAAGAATGCACAGAACCAAATTGTGATTACCGGGAAAGAGCGCATTCTGAATCCGAATCTTGTAGAACGTGCTATTTCGGAACGCCCTTATTTAAGGGATTTGGATGCATTTAAGGAATATCATGTTAAGAGTAAATCGGTTCAGAGTGCAGGGGAATTAACGGCAGAACAGTGGCAGAAGCAGTATGACTCCGCTGTACTTGAAAGTACGGAAAACGTGCTGACGACCGATAAAATTACCACGCTTGATGCATTAAAGGCGAAGTCGAATTCCTTATATCCTCAGGACTATAACATGGCCAAAATGCAGACCGTATTCGGACCGAAGCCGGTATTTGTTATTGACTGGGTAAAAGATGATGCCGATGTATATCAAAGAGATCAGTTCAACAAATTAAAAACCTACGAAGTGCCGAATGTTTCGGAGAAGGATTTTGCAACGATTTCCATGCTTGCATCCATGAACAACGAAATCATATTTGTTAATCCGGATTCGGTTTCGGGTTATGAAGAGGATTCCCAATTCAGGGTAACGGAGCGTAATTCACATGAGTGGACAAGTGCATTCACCCAGAAGAATCCCGCTAATCTCGGAGAGCATTATATAGATGACGTAATCGAGCCTGCAAGAAAAACCGCAAGCGAAGCATTCGCTGCCCTGACAAAAGCGAAGCCGGACATTATTCCGCTCGGAAATATACTCTTAAACGGTATCCGGATGAATCTGAATAAAGCCATGGCTTCGGAAAGCATTCTGCATCCGAACGGAGAGTTCTATTTCCATGCAAACCTTTTGAAAAACGCGACCGACTTTATGAGACAGCTTCCGGAAGTGGAAAAGGCGGTTCGTGGATCGTTATCGGAAACCGAAAAGAAGAATCTGGAAAATGTTCTTTTGGTTAATCAAAAAGCCGAAACGATGTTAGCTGCTCAGAATGAGCTGATAAAGATTGAAAAAGGAGAGAAAGTTCTTCCTAAAGTCGGAGAACATGAATTAGATCCTAGAACGGAGTATCTCGGTCAGATTTCCGATTTTAATTATATTGCGGATAAGTGGGAGACCAATTTCGGACAGTTCAAAGCTTCTGCCGGATATCGTGAAAAGGATGCCGAAATAAAGGCAAAAGCGAATCAGACGCAGGATTTAAAAGAAATTGCGGCAATCAACCAGGAGAGAGATTTATATATTCAGGAGAATATTCAGTTTTCACCGGAGATTATCACTGCCTTTAAGGACCCGGTTGGTTCGCAGCAATTTAAGAATCAGCAGAATCTTTATTATTCCAGACTGGAAGAAGTGAAGGATTATATTAAAGATGCCGTGGAGGAATATAAGACTGCGCAGGCAGTCCCCGAAACGAATGAAAACGGCAGATATATTATTAATCCGGCAGATTTTATCGACAAATCCGAGAAAATGGCAAGGACCGGTTATCAGTTTAATAAAGCATTAAATGCCGTTCTGGGTCACATGACGGATGCACAGATCCGGGAAGCAACGGAAAAATATAACGAAAAGCATCCGAATGATAAGTTGAATTATGATTCCGTTCAGAATGTAAAAAAAGAATTCAATATATTAAACCTTTCAAAGGACACGGTAAACGGCTATATGTCGGAATTGTATGAGGCAATGTCCCGTCAGATTTATTTGACAGAAAACTTGCTGGATGAAGTCAATGACATTAAAGTTCCGACGGATCTGATTGAGGATGATTTTGAAGCCTGCGTTGAATATCCGTTGCAGGATAAAATATCACAAATCAAAAATGATTTAAACAAACCGGAAAATGCAATTCTGAATACCGATGAAAACAAACAAATTCTGGATGAAGTAAATCAGGAATATACGACGACCAAAAATGAAGTAAGAGAGTATTTAGACAAAGCTTATAACATTGGGCATATTTCAACTGCAGCATCGGAGAATGCCTTTTTCAGCTTTGAGGAACATCATAATGGTGCTTTCCGTAATTTTGATGTCAAAGAGTACAGATATTATCAAAGTAATGACAGAACCATGAAAGAAGAAATGGTGAATCCCGAAAAAAGGGATGCCATTAAGAATATGCGGGAAAATCCTACAATTGCTTCGGCAAAGACAAGACGGGATATTGCCGTAATCGTCGGATTGATGGAAGAGTTCGGAATGATTCCGGCGGACGGAAATATTCCTTTCGAACAGGGAGATTTTAAAACGTACGGTTATCATAAGCTCGGGCAGTCCAGAAATGCAATGTATGAGGCTGTACAGAGAGGAAATATTGAAGAAATCAAACATTGCAAAGAGGCATATGATCTTGACAAAAGAAATATGAAATTTATTTTTGATCTCATTAAGGAAAAATTCCCGGACATTAAAGAAACTCCGGGAAACATTGAATCCACTCGTACTCCGGGGGTTCCGCTTGAGTTTTCAAAGGATCCGAGAACGGAATCCGTCATGAACGGATTGTTCCTGCTCGGCTGTCAGGCAAAGAGATGCGGAATGAGTGTTTCGGATTTCCTTAAGAATCCGATTGATGCAAGCTTTAAGCTGAATCAAAAGGAAATGAAGAAGCGTGATTTTACTGCTCAGATTTCAACTGAGCCCACCGTTGCGGATGCCGTGAATAAAATGTATATTTCCGTCAACGGCGGAAATCCCAAATATAAGGGGTATGAGGGAGCGGATTTTGAACGCGAAGTTTACAATGGTCCTTATTCTGCAATCGGATATATCCGTCCGGTAGAAGTAATCTTTTG
>CADANR010000176.1 GCA_902789265.1 uncultured Lachnospiraceae bacterium
TGAGTTCCTTTTACTTACTGTTCCATGCGGTCAAAAAAAACTTTCGTATGACCTTTGCTGATACTACTGTATCGCATCTTCATACGAAAGTCTTAATCTGTCTCTTGTGTAATTCTTAACTGATTCTTAATTAAGAATTCTGCTTAACTCCTTCTTTAAAAATTCATACCTTTCTTTTTTCTCCTGTTTTGCGAAGTGTACCTCCCGCGTCTGTACCGGATTAGTGCTGTAATCAAGCACTTCATCCCCGAACTGTTCCGATGTCAAATCGAATTTATACTCTCCGACTGCATTATAACAATGATAATTTCCGCCTTCTCTTAAAATGCCGTATACTTCGCCGCCGAAAATATCCTGCACCAGAAATGCCGTAATAGAACACTGTCCGAGCGTGGGATTCTCAGGTGACCATTTATCCCGCATACGTGGTGCGCAGGTATCCGCGCACCAGATCTTTAATAATTCATTATATAAATCAAGCGGTGTTTTAATACCCGGGTAATCCGCTGCCATCTCCGGAAGCACCATGCTCTCACCGGTATATTTTTCAAACTGTTCTCTGCCGTAGAAATTTCCGCTCATACTGTTTCTCCTTGGTTACAATGTGACAAGGGGCAAACCATCTTCGATGGCTTTGGTTCTTTTGTCACACCCATTACATCACTCCACCGCAGTTCGGACAGAACTTTGCGGTTATACCGGTCTGTCCGCAGTTCTTACAGGTACCGCTTTTAACTGCCGTACTCATATTCACTTTCTTTTCCTGCAATCTCTTATCCTTCGGCCATGCAACACTGTAGGCTACATTTAATACTGTTTCCTTCTTTGATTCTGCCGAAAGTTCCCAGGAAAGTTCGCCTGATTCTTCCGATAGTTTTCCGCCGGATAAATCGGAGGTTTCAACCACAATCGTTTTCTCCGTGGAAACCGGAATCTGATCCAGCACCTTCACATTCACACTGTCCGAAGAATTATTTAAGATACTGATTTTATAAGCATACTGCGTCTTCTTCTGATTCTTAAGCAACGCTTCCTGCGTTTTTCTCGGCAGTTCCGTACGAACCACTTTCAGTCTCTCGTCATTTCCTAAAGAAAGATTAAAGGTATCGGTTTCGGAATAGGAATCCACATAGAATTCTCCGGCAAAGGTATCCTTTAAATATACGGATGCTTTCGCCGGCGGAAGCGGCCAGTCGGTCGATATGATTTCCGCAGTCATAAAGCTCTTGTCGGACATCTTCGGAATGCAGAGTACATGATATTTTGCATCCACACTGAAGTTCTTTAAATCCGCAAGATTTCCGGAAGTATCACTGAGAACATCACGTAAATTCGGAAGTTCAAATGCCGTCATGCTCTCTTCCTCGGATACAGTCGCTTCCTCGGTCTGCATTGCCGACATCTGCTTCATTGCGTCCATATTCATCATTGCCATGGCCGGTGCTGATGAGGCAGACATAGCCTGCGCAGAACCTGCTGCCATGGAGGCTGCCATATTCATTCCCATAAATCCCATCATTGGAGAAGCCGGAACGGGCTGCGGCGGTTCATAGAAGGATAACCAGGTGGATTTCAAATCCGGAATTGCATCCGTCTGTACCGGGTTACCGGAAAATAACGTAACCTTAACCTGTTTCCAGTCTTCCTTTGAGGACTGGCTGATCTTTGCCTTCATGCTGACTGCAAGCGGCTTATCGGTTCCGTTAAAACGAACTTCATACTTCGGAGTCCAGTTAGCTGATGTTTCCTGATACTGCAAAAGGAAAGGCACTTCTTCCGCATTTTCCGTAATCAGTTCCACCATGATAAGCGGCTTTTCTTCTTCCTTCTTAACTTCTTCAAGTTCTTTATTTAAAAGTTCCTGCGCCTTTGTTAACTCCGTTACTTCTTTATGAAGCTTATCCAGTTCTTCCGGAAGTTTCTTTAAATACTCTTCCTGTGCATCCAGAGAAATATCCGTTCTGTATGAAAAATTGCTGTTCGTTTTTCTTAATTCTGCCATCATGTTGCAGGTGTTTACGCGGTATGCAAGCTCTGCGATGCGTTCCTGGATTTTCTCCGATTCTTTCTCTTCACCGGGTTCCACGTCATCAATATGGACAAGCTGCATATTGACTGCCTTTACGGTCGGCGGAAATTTCAAAAGGAATGTTCCCGCATCTGCGGTATTCGTCATACCTGCAATGTATGCAAGGTTTCTGCCGGCTTCCAGCTTCGCAATGCCCGCACGGATTACGGTTGCGCTTCTTCTGTAGATGGATACCTCTTTGACTTCTGTTTTTGTAATCATTTTTCTTCCCCCCTTTATTCCTGACCCTGATTCAATACTTCATCCGGTCATACATTTATTATATACAATGCAACTTCAGATCGCACGTTTCGAATATTTTATTTCTTCTTCACGGAATACCCGAATTTTCCGAGATACTCCCCCAGCCCGTAGTATTCGCCGTGGCTGTATGCAAGAAGCTTTGCCTTCGACAAATCAAACCTGCCGTTTTCATCTAAATATTTTTCGTCGATATCGGTGCTTAAAACTTCTGCAATGAACATATCATGACTGCCGAGTTCTAAAACCTGCGTCACCTTGCATTCCAGGTTTACCGGACTTTCCGCAATTCCGGGAGCTTTTACGAACTGCGACGGAGATTTCGTAAGCTTCAGTTTTCCGTCGAATTCACTCTCATCAAACCCGAATTTATCGATGTTCCTGCCGGATTTCACGCCCATGTAATCCGTAACGAATGCCATCTCTTCCGTAGTCAGATTGATTACGAATTCGCCTGTTTTTGAAATGATTTCATGGGAATACCTTTCCTTTCGAATCGATACGCTGACCATTACCGGATCGGAGCACACGGTCCCCGTCCATGCCACGGTCATGACGTTGGCATGTCCTTCCTCGTCTGCACAACTTATTAATACCGCCGGTAACGGATATAACATATTGGATGGTTTCCAGTATTGTCTTGCCATATGTACCTCCCTGTTTTTAATCGAAACCCGCACAAGTCTGAACCTGTGCGGGTATTCAAATTGCTTTCGGTAATTATCACCTTTTTTGCGTAAACTATTTACGTCCCTTTGTCTT
>CADANR010000177.1 GCA_902789265.1 uncultured Lachnospiraceae bacterium
GGCTAAATCCATAATCGGTTCCAACTTACCGTAATAATCTCCGAGATATGTATTCGTCGACGCAATTTTATCCCGCACACTCTCAAGAATTGTATAATTCTCTCTCGTTTGTGCATTGAGTGCATTGATCTGCTGTGGATTCAGCTGTGCGGAAGCCTGGTTTGCCAAATTCAGACGAACTACATTCAATTGATCATCCATAGTATGATTCATTAAAGAATTGTGCATTTCCTCTTTTGTCATTTCATTCGGCAGTTTAATTCCGTTTAAGTCATCCGCCAATTGAAGCCTGTTTTCAATATTCTTTGAAATTTCAGCAAAAAGCTCTTCAAAAAACGCACCGGATTCTTCCGCCGAATATAGTGCAATGGACCTGTTGAAATCAGCGACATTCCTCACATTAAGAGATGCATTCGGCATCCGTTTACGAAATCTTTTATTTGCGGTTTTCAGCATATCCTCATCGGCATATTTTAAAAGAATTTTCTTAGCTTCATCCACAAATCTATAAGACTCTGCCTCCAGCTTTTGTTTTTCTTTTGCTTCGTCCAGCGAAAGTGCCGGTTTTGATTTATCCTTTTTATCAAAAAGAGATATTGCGCTTTTTTCTTTATAGGTGCTTATATTTTCCTTAATCTTCTGCAACTGGTTGTCCAGCTTATTCAAATCAGAGTAAAGCTCATCCGTACGGGCCTCATAAAATTCCTGATCGAAAAGATAGGAATGGATATTTTCATCCAAACTGCAATTTTCTTTGATATAAGCATCCTTTTCATATTTGATTAAGTCTGCAATAGCTCGGTTTCCGGCATTTGTTGCGGCATTCACACGGTTGTCGATTTCACGCATGGCATTTTTATACGCAATTGTGTTTGTGAATTCCTTATAATTTGCATACCATTTTTCCGCAAAATCATTAAAATTGGCAATATCAAAGATTTTTTCCTGATGTTGCTCATGACTTAACTCGATATTTCCCTTTATATAGTCTTCCAAAGCCTTTTCGGCATCTGCCTTTTTCGTCTGAAGATCCTTAAGCTCCAGGATGGTTTCCAATTCAAGTTTATAATTATCTCCGAGCTTTTCATAAACCGAATCACGAAGCTCTTCCATACCTTCCTTATTCAACAGATTATCGGCATTCTTAAGAATGGATGCATAATGCATGAATTTACTGTCCATCCCCTGAATGGATTCAAGCATACGAACATTACCGATGACTTCCTTCATGCCGGTTGCAATAAGATCCGCCATTGGCTCCGCATTCGGAGCCTGTGCGCCTTGTACTCTTCCTTCCAGGCTTGCTATCGCATCTTCCACGCCTTTTCTTGCAGGTGTGATAAATGCTTTCATCGTGTTCGAATCCAAAGCATCCGGACGATTCTTCATGAAAGATGCGGTTCTTGCATCCAGTTTCTGATAGAAGAACTTCTCTGCTTTATCTTCCAGATCTCCGGCAGGAAGAAGGTTGTTTCCGTTAAAGAAATTCTTGTTAAATGCCGCAAGGTAAGAAAGAGTTGCAAACTCATCATCCGTAAAATTGCCCTGGTTACAATCCTTTAAATTTGACTCAAAATGGAAAAGATCATAAACTTTATTGTTTCCGTTAGCCCATTCGGTGACGAATTTCGCTTTCGGTCCGTATATGGTCTTTAATCTGTCAAAAGCCTTTTCTTCCGGCAGTTTATTTGCGATACTGTCATTTAAGCGGCTTTCGGATATTACTCGGTTTTTGGCAATCGGATTGGTAACTGCATGACGAACGGCATCATGATATAACCAAAGCCAATCCTCGTAAGTTACACCGTTCGGATTCATTCCTTCGGCTATTCTGTACTCCTTATAAGACTGTAAATCCTTTAATTCCGCTCTTTTATTGACAATATCGGTCTTATAGGTGGAACCGATTACATCTTCTTTTCCTGCCACAACATAATGATTCTCTGCATTCTTACGGATCAGATCTCTTGTTACCGGGATTGCACCGTCCATGGTAAGCCTGATGATTTCCGCTTTTCGTTTCATGATTTCGGCTTCGGACAAAGGTCGCTGAACCGGTCCTTCTTCCGGATTTAAAAATGCATGCACGGACTTGTCCCCGACTTTGAACAAATCAAATTCGGAAACACCCTGATTTTCGTTTAAATAGGTTCTTACACCCTCTCTTTGATGAATTTTGCCGAAAATCTTATCATAAAGACTTGCTGCATCCTGTAATTCATTTTCGGTTAATTCGCTTACATCCTTCAGAATCTGTTTTTCATAAAGTCCGTTTGACTGAACTTCCTTTTCGAAAAGTTTCCGTCTTTCTTTTGCCGTTTCGTCAAATAACTGCGAAATAGCCTTTCTTTCCTTGAAATCCTTTGATTTTTCGTTTGCGGCAATTCTTAATGCTTCTTTTTCTTCGGCATTATTTACTCTGAAGACACAATTGTTTATATTACCGTCTTCCATTCCGTTCTGAATCCGGAACATTTTTTCATAATCGACGAAAACGTGGTCCAGTATTGTTTTGTCAGAGCATGCATTATAGAATTCCCGATACGGTTTATTCAGGATTTCCGTCATTAAATCCGTATCTAATAAATCAAGCGAGAATCCGTTATCTATCTCTGCCACATCCGAGAAAGCATCCAGCCCGAGCTCGATACTGGATCGAATATAAGCCTGATACCGTTCTTTTTCCGTCAACGCGCTAAGTGCCATTTTTTTACCGTTTAACAGGTCTTCCGGGTCACTTGCGCTGATTGGTAAATCTGTAATGTTCCTCTGTAAATCTTTGTTTTTTAATACACACATTTTAGCGCAGCAAGAAGCCATGGCTGTATTAGCATTGATAATTTTATTTGCCTCATCCATCGGCATAATATTGCGCTCTTCTATAACCTTTAAACCGGTGCCTTGATCACTCAGATTCTGGAAATTATCATGAAGGATATAGAATATTGCTCCGGACTTTCCTTCGAAAATATTATTCAAATCAACTCCGGGTT
>CADANR010000178.1 GCA_902789265.1 uncultured Lachnospiraceae bacterium
TAATCAGATTATATAATTATAAATAGTTTCGGATATGAAACGGTAAATTAACTCATTGAATGATAATGATTATTAAAACAGCATCCCGCAGGCGTATATGTCTGCGGGATTTTTTTATCCACTGTACTCTTTCCGATTTATATTGAAAAAAAGAATTAAGAATGTTACGCTTAACATACAATGATTAAATACCGGGGAGTATAAAAAATATAAAGGAGGTATCGGGGTATGGTTGTTTACGAAGGCAAGGCGGTTTTTGAAGGAATCGCCATTGGAAAACTGTATGTTTATACCAAGCAGGAACAGACGGTAAAACGCATTAAGGTTGATGACTGCGAGGCTGAAAAGAAGCGTTACGAAAAGGCTCGCGAAACTGCGATGGAGCAGCTTCAGGGATTATATGACAAAGCGCTTAAGGAAGTAGGAGAGTCCGGGGCTGAGATTTTTGAAGCGCATCAGTTTCTGGTAGAGGACGGGGATTATATTGATTCGGTGGAAAATATCATCGATACCGAGGGTGTCAATGCGGAATACGCAGTTGCAACGACCGGCGACAATTTTTTCAAAATGTTCTCCGAGATGGAAGATGAATATTTCCGCGGCAGGGCAACGGATATCAAGGATATTACCGAAAGACTGTTAAATGTATTGTCCGGTGCAGGTTCCGGCGGAATTGTTTCCGAAGAACCGGTCATCGTTGTAGCGGACGATCTTGCGCCTTCCGAGACGGTGCAGATGGACAAGGATTTAATTCTTTCCTTTGTTACCGTGCATGGTTCCGCGAATTCACACACCTCGATTCTTGCAAAAACCATGAGTATTCCGGCATTAATCGGATGCCCGGTTCCGCTTACCGACGAAGTGAACGGATGCCTGGCCGTAGTGGACGGTTATGAAGGAAAGCTTTATGTAGAGCCGGATGAGGACATTCTTGCCGCAAAAAAAGAGCTTCTGAAAAAGGAAGAAGAGAAGAAGAATCTCTTAAATCAGTTAAAGGGAAAAGAAAATATCACGCTGGACGGACAGAAGATTAATCTGTATGCGAATATCGGAAATACCAAGGATTTGGGGCTGGTACTTCAGAATGATGCCGGAGGAATCGGTCTTTTCCGTTCCGAATTTATTTATCTCGGTTCCGACCATTATCCGACCGAGGACGAACAGTTTGCAATTTACAAGCAGGTAGCACAGACCTTAGCGGGAAAGAAAGTTATCATTCGTACTCTTGATATCGGTGCGGACAAACAGGCGGACTATTTCGAACTTCCCAAAGAGGAAAATCCCGCAATGGGACTTCGCGCGATCCGTATCTGCTTAACCAGACCCGAAGTATTCAAAACACAACTTCGCGCCATCCTTCGTGCAAGTGCATTCGGTAAAATTTCCATTATGTTCCCGATGATTATTTCCGTTGAGGAAGTAAAGAAAATCAAAGTCATCGTAAACGAAGTGAAAAAGGAACTGGATGATGCGGGAATCGATTACGATAAGAATATCGAACTCGGTATTATGATTGAAACGCCCGCTGCCGTTATGGTTGCGGATGAGCTTGCCGAGGAAGTGGATTTCTTCAGTGTCGGAACGAATGACTTAACCCAGTACACACTGGCAATTGACAGACAGAACCAGTCCCTGGATGAGTTTTACGATTCCCATCATCCCGCAATTCTGCGCATGCTTCAGATGATTGCGGATGCGGCACACAGACACGGTGCATGGGCCGGAATCTGCGGCGAGCTCGGTGCAGATTTCGTAAGACCGTGCTGGAAACCAATGTTTCCGAGTATAAGAAGGAAACAGGAAGAGGGTAAGGGATTCGGAAATAACGCTTTTTCGTATAATTGAAATTACAAGTTAAAAATAAGCGGGATTGTGATTTTTCACAGTCCCGTTTCCTTAGGTGCAGGGCACGAATTAATTCTTCCCTGCTCGATTTTTATGATATAATAGTAAGGATATTGGAAATTTACAGGAGAAGGGTATGAAAAAAGAATATGTCATGGGGAATCAGGCGATTGCCTTAGGTGCCATTGCCGCTGGAGTGAATGTCGCATGCGGCTATCCGGGAACCCCGTCTTCAGAAATCATAGAAACCATCGCGAAACACAATCCGAAGAAGGCCATCCATGTGGAGTGGGAAGTGGCAGCAGGTGCATCCTATGCAGGAGCCAGATGCCTGGTTACCATGAAAATGATGGGCTTAAATGTTGCATCCGATCCCTTAATGTCGCTTGCTTACGTCGGTGTGGAAGGCGGACTTGTTGTGGTATCGGCTGACGATCCGGGTCCGATTTCATCCCAGACCGAGCAGGACAGCAGACTTTTTGCAAAGTACTGCCGCATTCCCGTATTTGATCCGGGCAGTGTGGAAGAAGCTTATGAGATGATTCAGGATGCATTCGGGTATTCCGAAAAATACAAAACCCCGGTGTTATTCCGCCCGACCACAAGAGTGGATCACGCCTACGCAAACATCGAATATGATGAAACTGCTGAACCTAAGGAGATTCCGGGATTTACCAAGAATTCGAAGCGCTTTGTGATTTTTCCGAAGTTGTCCCGCATGAATCATGAGATGATTGAAAAACGCAATCCGGAAATCGGAGAGGAATTCTCTTCCTACCGGTTCAATACAGTAACCGGCGATGCGGACTGCAAAAAGGCGGTTGTGACAGGCGGAATCTGTTATGCATATGCAAAAGACCGGAAAAATTCTTAAAAGAGGCACTCAAAGGTGTGGAAGAAGTGCTTGTAGTAGAGGAACTCTTCCCGTATCTGGAAGAGGAACTTTTAAAGCTTGCGGGAAAAGAACATCTTAAATATTCGGTACTCGGAAAGCATACCGGAAATTCCCCTCTTGCGGGAGAGAATACCGCAGAAGACACGGCAGCAAGAATTGCGGAATTTTTGGGCGAGAAAAAACCGGATGAAAAACATAAAGAGGAAATAGAGGATTTAACCAATCAGATTAAGGGACAGCTTCGTGGTGCAGAGAGTGAAATCATTGAGCGCCCCGACCTTCCGGTAAGACCGCCGGTACTCTGCGCCGGATGTCCGCACAGAGCAAGCTTTTATGCGGTAAAGACGGCGATGAAAGGGAAGAAGGCGAATTTCTCCGGAGATATCGGCTGCTATACACTCGGAAACGCAATGCCGCTTGACATGGTGGATACCTGTCTTTGCATGGGTGCCGGAATTACAATGGCACAGGGACTTCACTGGACGGACCCGGAGGTTGTAAACTTTGCATTTGTCGGAGATTCCACGTTCTTTGCATCGGGCATGACGGGAGTTGCGAATGCCGTTTATAACGAAGCGGACATGATTCTTGTAGTCCTTGATAATTCCACAACGGCGATGACCGGACACCAGCCCCATCCCGGAACCGGCATCAACATGATGGGAGATGTGGTAAATAAAATCAATATCGAAGCGGTGTTAAAAGGACTCGGCGTGAAGAAAGTGATTACCGTCGATCCGCTGAACCTGGATGAGACTGTAAAGGCCGTAAATAAATGTGCAAAGACGAAGGGCGTGAAGGCGATTATTATGAAATCGCCCTGCATTGCATTATCAAAACCGACCGAAAAATGCGTCATAAACGATTCCTGTATCAAGTGTAAGAAATGTATCCGGGAGATCGGTTGTCCCGCAATCAGCGTAATTGACGAGAAGGTTGTAATAGATGCTTCGATGTGCACCGGTTGCGGATTATGTGCGGCTATTTGTCCGAAGAGTGCAATTGTAAAGGAGGTGCGCTGATGTCCTATAATATTTTACTTTGCGGTGTAGGCGGACAGGGAACGGTGCTTGCTTCCAAGCTCCTTGCGGCAACGGCCGGAGCGGCGGATTTAACCGTGCATTCTGCGGAAACCATCGGAATGGCACAAAGAGGCGGACCCGTGACGAGTCATGTAAGAATCGGAGCGGATGCATTTTCTCCCCTGATTCCGAAGGGAAGTGCCGATTTAATTATTGCATTCGAGCCGGCGGAAGCAGTAAGAAACCTTGATTATTTAAAGAAAAACGGTGCCGTGATCGTAAATGAAAACTGCATCAAACCGGTGACGGAGTCCTTAAATCCGACAGGCTATGACGGCAGCGAAATGATTACGTATCTTAAGAAAAGTGTTTCGAGACTGATTGTGGTCAATGCGGAAACACTGTGCGAACCTTTCGGATCCACGAAATTCTTCAACATTGCCGTACTCGGTGTGGCAGAAGGAGCGGGGCTTTTGGATTTTTCAAAGGAAGAAATTACGGATACCATTGAAAAGACCGTTAAGAAAGACTTCGTGGAAGTCAATAAAAAAGCGTTTCTCCGCGGTTGCGAGATCGGAGAGAAGGAAAGCAGTGTCGGGGAGTTCCCGGTAGCTTCGAAGGAACCGGCAAAGTCGGAAGAAAAGGCTTTGACGGCGCGCCGGATGAGCGAGGAAGAAACCGAAAGGATTCTTGCGATTCAGAAAGAAATGGCGAAAAAGAAGAAATAATACAGATTGTGCAAAAGGAGTAAAGATTCATGAAACCGACAAAAGAGCAGCTGGAACTGGTTGACAAGCAGGTAAAAAGACTGGTAGCGGGAGAGAGCTACTACGGAAAAATGTACCGCGAAATGGGAATTACGGAAATCAAGTCCGAAGAGGATTTCTACAAGCTTCCGTTTTCTTCGAAAGAGGATTTAAGAAATGCATATCCCCTGGGCATTCAGGCGGTACCCGACGAAGAAGTTGTCAGAATTCATTCCTCTTCCGGAACCACGGGAAAGCCAGTTATCATCCCTTATACCAAAAAGGATGTGGAAGACTGGGCAATCATGTTTGAACGCTGCTATCGTATGGCAGGCATCACAAACAAGGACAGAATTCATATCACTCCGGGATACGGATTATGGACTGCCGGAATCGGTTTCCAGGCAGGGTGCGAGCGTCTCGGTGCCATGGCGGTTCCGATGGGTCCCGGCAATACAGAGAAGCAGATTCAGATGATGATTGACTTAAAGTCCACCGTGCTTTGCGCAACTTCATCCTATGCACTTCTTTTATCAGAGGAAATCAACAAGCGCGGAATCCGTGATCAGATTCATTTAAAGAAGGGTGTTATCGGTTCCGAGCGTTGGAGCGACAAGATGCGCGAGACAATCCACAACGGCCTCGGCATCGACCTTTATGATATCTACGGACTGACCGAGATTTACGGACCCGGTATCGGAATCAACTGCCCCGGCGAACGTGCAATGCACTGCTTCGATGATTATCTCTATATCGAGATTATCGATCCGGTTACCGGAGAAAACGTTCCGGACGGAGAAGAAGGTGAAATCGTTATTACGACGCTGGTTAAGGAAGGTGCACCGCTCCTTCGTTTCCGTACGCATGATATGTCCCGCATCGTTCCGGGCGAGTGCAAGTGCGGATGCAAGTATCCGAGACTGGATGTCATCAAGGGCAGAAGTGATGACATGTTTAAAATTCACGGCGTTAACATGTTCCCGTCCCAGGTGGAAGAAATGCTTGCCAAGGTGGACGGTGCTACGAGCGAATACCGCGTAACCTTAGCGCATGAGGATGACAAGAACCGTGATGTATTCTTACTTACCGTGGAAGGTGAAGGAAGAGTCCGCTTCGAAGATATGGCAAAGGAAATCGCA
>CADANR010000179.1 GCA_902789265.1 uncultured Lachnospiraceae bacterium
GGCATCTTCGAGAGTCGGAAAAAGGCATACAACATGAACCTCCTCGGCGGTGGTCAGTTCCATTCCGGGGATGGCGGTAATCCCGAAGTCCTTTGCAATTTTTAAAAATGCAGGGCAGTTCTTACACGTGTTATGGTCGGTAAGAGCAATGACCTGCAATCCTTTTACAACTGCCATTCCTACAATGTTTCCGGGCGTCGATTCGTCATCGCCGCAGGGAGAGAGACAGGAGTGGAGATGTAAATCGTAATAAATTTGCTGCATGATATATCCTTATAAAAAGTATTGATTCTGCGTTTTTGAAACAATTCTTTTACTGCAAATGTAAGGGGAACATTATGCCGTATAAGCAAGGAGTGCCGCCTCAAATTCTGCAAGTTCTGTTTTGAAAAGCGGTATTTCTTCTTCTAATGCTTTGTCAATCAGGGCCTGATCCACAGCGCTTCCTTCCGCAAATATGATGCAGGCTACATCGGTTAACGTGGCAACCGCAAGAGTATTATTGTTTACGGTTACCGTAACCCAGCATGCGCCGGCGGGAGCTTTTCCCATTGCGATGGAAAGCAGATCGCAGCAGAAGGGTTTGGTAATTTCTGCGGATAAATCAAGACCTTCGGTTAAAAGTGTAAGAGAACTATTTTTCGCCAATTCTTCAACAGTCATGGTAATTACCTCTTCAAATGATTATTTTTAAATTCCACTGATCTTATCGATATTTTCGGAGAGCTTATGCAGATAATCTTTCAAAACATGGATGCAGTCCGTTTCTTTTGCAATGCCTTTGACGATATCTTCCGCAAGACAGCGGCAGGTCGGAGCGCCGCAGCATCCGCAGTCGAGTCCCGGGAACTTGTCACAAAGTTCCTGAATCTTATTCATTTTTTCCATACGGTCCTTTAAGTTGCCGGCAAGCTCGAATACGGGTAAGTATTCAACTTCTTTAGTCCAGGCTGCATCCACGGGATAAGTCTTTGCTTCGTGAACCGCCGATACCGGAAGATATTTTCTGAGTTTCTGCAGCTTTGCCTTTGCGGCAAAAGGATTTTCCACCTGCATGACGCCGCCGACACAACCGCCGTTGCAGGCATTTAATTCGATAAATTCAAGGTCTTTTGAGAATTTCTCATCCTCTAAATCTTCCAGTACATGAATGACATTTTCAATACCGTCCGCAGCTACATAGGAGTCGGAGAGAAGACCGCCGGCTTCCCCGCCGGTGATTCCCCAGCTGATGCCGATTTTACCGGAAATGGCAAGTTCTTCCGGATTATTAGCAACTTCCTTCATGGAATCAACCAAAGCAGGGTAGATATCTTTGATGGCAAGAACACAGTCGATTTCACTCTTTTCATGACCGATCGGAGCATTGGCGGAAGTTACTTTGGAAGGGCAGGGAGATAAGAAAAAGATTCCGATCTGTTCCGGATCATATCCCGTACGTTCCACGGCACGCATCCTTGCCTGACGGGCTGCCATCTCGGCAGGAGTCATAAGCGGGAGAAGGTGTTCCACAAGATTCGGAAAACGCATCTGAATTAAACGGACGATGGTAGGGCAGGCAGTGGAAATCAAAGGCCACTGATCCTGATGCTCCGCCACGTATTTCCTGGATTCTTCGGAAATGATTTCCGCAGCGGCGGAAACTTCGTAAACATCATCAAAGCCCATATCTTTAAGAGCAGTTAACAGGATATTTACATCTTCCAAATGGTTTACCTGAGCATACAAAGAAGGCGCGGGCAATGCCACGGAATACTGATAATTATTGATGGCATCAATGAATCCGCGTTTTGCTTTTTTTGCATGATGCGGACAGATACGGATACATTCGCCGCAGTCGATACACTGGTCCGTTGTAATCACAGCCTTTCCGTTTCGGACACGGATTGCCTGAGTGGGACAGTGCTTGATGCAGTTTGTACAGCCCTTGCATTGATTTTCCAGTAAATATACGGATTTGCCGTAGTTTTCCATGAGAATCCTCTTTCTTTCGAATTCATTCTTACAGATTAATTGCCATTGTAACTTTCGTTCCTACACCGAGCTTGGTTTCGATATCGATGCTGTCGGTATTTTTCTTCATGTTCGGAAGACCCATACCTGCACCGAATCCGAGATTTCTGACCTTGTCGGGGGCAGTTGAATAACCGGCCTGCATCGCTTTTTCAATATCCGGGATGCCGGGGCCGACATCATCTAAGATCATGGTAATTTTATCCTCGGAAATCTGAATCGTGATTTTGCCGCCGTGTGCGTGAATAACCATGTTGATTTCGCCTTCGTACAAAGCAATAGCGACACGACGGATGACATCCGGAGAAACCCCGAGTTTTTTTAATTTTCTCTTTACGTCGGAGGAAGCTTCCCCTGCACGGGTAAAATCCTCGCCGGAGATTTCATAGGTGAATTCCAAAACATCAGCCATCCTGTGCACCTCCCCTGAGTCCCTGCTCGTAAAGAATACCGCAAGCGGAGAACATTCTGTGAGGAGTGGCAAGAAGAGGGATTTCCATTTCTTCCGAAAGCTCCATCATCGTTTCATCCGGCTTTTTGCCGCGTACGAAAATGATGCATACAATATCCATCATTTCAGCGGTACGGACAACCTGGGGGTTGCAAAGACCGGTTAAAAGCACACATTTGGTTTTGGCAAATGCAAGCACATCGCTCATCATGTCGGAGCCGCAGGCACTTAAAACCTCGGTATCCAGTTTGTCGGTACAAGTAAGGGGTGTTGCGTCAAGAAGCTTAATTACATCATTCACTGTCATAGGAAAAACCTCCGTTTATCATAAAAAATTGATGGAATTTATGAATTCGTGATTCGGGAAGAATATGGGAAAATGAGTATAAAACATGAAAGAATAAAGAAGATCCGATAAGACCTGATTGTAACCCATTCCATATAACCCCATAGATGATTATAACAAGTAGGATGGGATATTTCAACTGCGCCGGTATTCCTTTCTTGCCAAGAAAGAG
>CADANR010000180.1 GCA_902789265.1 uncultured Lachnospiraceae bacterium
AATTGTCCCACCTACAATATCATCTATGCAATCAGGATCGTTTCCTTCCAGCCAAATAACTACGGTATATTTGTCGCGGTCCTTCGGCTCGAAGCCTTCCTTCTGTGTACGCATAACAACGGTGGAAGCAAGGAATTCTTCATCACAGTCGCTTTCCTTACCTTTTCCGTTCGACTTCGTCTTACCATATACAGTCTTCACACCGTTTTGGTAAATTGCCACACGAATTGCCTCGTCCACGCCCATTGTTACATTTTCAATATTCATCTCTCCTTCATAGGAAAGCGTATCATCACCGCTGTTGATAAGGTAGAAAGTGTATGCAATGTAATTCTGGCCGTTGTGACTTCCGTTTACCATGTCAACATTAAGTGGGATGTCGTTTCCGCTGATATTCGTCATATCATAGACAATTCCGGCATTCAAATGCGAGATGGTCCTTTCGTACTCGGAAGTCTCCGATAAGCAAAGCCCCTGCTTCGCCATATCGTATTTGTTGACCTTAACCGTGAAGCTTCCGAATTTATCGTAGAAATACGAAATGGCATACGCAATCGCGAGAAGTGCCACGAGCAGACCAATCAGCATCGCAATTACACGGATGATAATCGCGCTGCGTTTTACTTCCTTGGCATCCCTTCGAAGCTTTAAAATATTCCGTTCTCTCTCTTCAGATGATTTCTCCTGCTTGACTTCTTCGGTAGCAGGATTTTCTTCTGCGTTATTCTTCTTAGCCAAATTATTTACCTCTGTTTAGTTAAATTTATTTCGCTAATTCCGATTACTGAATTATTTCTCCATTACGCTTTATAAAACTCAGTTTTTCTAAATTCTGTTTTATTTCTGAGTCTTATAGTCGCTTTTTGCAATAAATACTTACTGACCTATATAGCCCGCCTACTCGTCCACGCTCTCGTCACGGCTCTTCTTATTGCGAAGATAACGTGCTGCCACATAATTTCCGGCTAATGTCCCGGCACCGTACTTGCATTCCGCCTGGAAAAGCTGCTCCGCCTGTTCCACATTCGTCACACCGTCCGCGATTGCCGCGGCACCCATACCGTCGATAAAATCAACCACACTTCCGACCGCCGATAACGACCTTTCACCCTTGCCGAGATAACCGTTCACTTCCTGGCTCATCATGACATAATCCACAGGAAAATAAGCCAGTCTCATAAGCGGCGTATTGATTCCGCCGAAGTCCGTCAGCATAAAATGAAAGCCTCTGTTTCTTAACTGCTCAATCATCATGCTGTGTCTGGAATTTCCTTCCAGCAAAATCGCCGGGGCAAGTTCAAAGCAAATACGGTTCGTATCCGTTCCCGTTTCGTCCATCATATTCATGAGGCGCTGCTGTGCGCCCTTTTTCTCTAAAAAGCGAAGCGGCATATAAACGGAAATCCAACGGAAATAAAAATCTCTTTCCTGCAGGGACTTGATTGCCTCCGTAACCTGCATCATTTCAAACTCGAAAAGCGTTATACATTGTTCGCTTAATTCCGCAACCTTTCGATAGGTCTCCGGAACCATCGTTCCGAGATCCGGTGTGTTCAATCTCGTTTTCGACTGCAAAAAGGTTGTTTCGCCGGATTCAAATTCACGAATTCCGCGATACTGTACCTCCACGGCACGCAGTCCGCCGACCCTGGTCATTTTGGTGATATCGGTCGTATCCTCAAACCTGACTGCACTGTCATTTACGACTATTCCACTGTCTTTTTTGCTCTCTTTTGTATCCACGCCCGGTCCCTTTTTGAAATACAAAAATCATGCCCGTATTCATTTTTTTCAAATAAGAGCATACTTTAAAGCTGGTTATACGAAATTATGTTACCACACAATTGCGATAAATACAAGAAAAACTCAAAAATGCAGGGATTTTATGTAAACTCTCCCTGCATTTTTATACGTAAATTTGCATAATGTAATTCATAGTCTTGCTGCACTCAGTCCGAAAAGTCAGGAAAAATACAGCCTCACAGCCTATTTGCACGCATCTTACTGCTGATTTGCATGTGCTTTCTTGGCTCTTCTGGCTCTCTTCTGCATACGGGTATGATAGGTCAGTGTAATCGTGCCTGCCAGGAGTAACGGCGACCAGCATGCGCAGAGCATGATGAACTTGCGGAACGGTGTATTTTCGTTTGCTCCGACCTTGTTCTCAATGAACTTGTCAAGCCCCGTAGCTTCCGTCAGCTCTTCGTCACCGGACAGGGTCATTGTAGTCTTTGTGGTTTCATTTTCCTCCACGGATTCCGATTGGTTGTTCCGAACCATCTCCTGAAGTTCCTTAAGCTGTTCAGGTGTCATGCTTTCAATCTGCTCAGGTGTCATCTGAATCAATTCATTTTCCGGAACGATGTTCTTGCGCGGACCACCCGTAAGAATCTGAATTGAGAGAATGATTGCCGCGACAAACAACAGAAGGCAGACAATGTTCATACAGTTCTTTGCGACTTTCCGGTCCTTCAGGCGCTGCGAGAACATGAACGCGATTCCGAATGCGATTCCGACGATGATTTTTAAAAGGATTCCGTCGTAAATTGCAATCTGCTTAAACAATAACGCCGCCGTGAAGACGTAAATGACACCGATGAATGCGAGGTCGTCCTGTCTTCTGAAGCCCATGACGCTGTAGTGGATGACCGCCACGAATGCGAGTACGTCAACGATTGCCACTATTACGTTCATCATTCCGAGTCCCGACATGACGCCGTCATAAACACTTAGGCAGGCGTTGACTAAACCGATGATAATCAGAATCATCTGAATGAAAAGCATGATTCCGTTTCGCTTACTGATGCCGTATTTCTCTTCTACGCTTCTTTTGGTTTTTGCCTGAGCTGACATGATACCCTCCCCGAAATGAAATAGAATAAAAAAGAGTCGCTTGCGACTCTTTCGCGCCCGAGCGGATTTCGAAGAAATAATTACATTTCCGCGAGGTGCGCATCCTGCGGAGCATTTTGCTTCGAAAAAGCGGTATACGGGAGTCGAACCCGCCTATCCAGCTTGGGAAGCTGGCGCCCTACCGATAGACTAATACCGCAGACGTAACTATTATAGTTTAGTGTGATTAATAAAGCAAGACGAGAAAATCTTTCATAACTTCGATTTTTCTAAGGCTAGTGCCATTACGCTGCTCTACGCATAGCATATATAACAGAAGAGGACCCTTCCAGGTCCTCTTCGTAAGAACAGCCAACCGTTACCGGTCCGCCGATTATGTCAGTGATTGTGGCATCGTAAAGAGCCATGAGTGCGAACAGGGTGTCCGCCTGAGGGTAGCTCTTGCCGTTTTCGTACTTGTAGATGGCCTGTGTTGTGCCGATCATCAAGTACTGACGGACTTCTTCTACCGAAAGGCCTTTTGCCTGACGCAATCTTCTTAAGTTGTTTCCGATCTTTACAAGATCGTACTCGGGTCTTTTAGGAAGTTCACGCATTTTGCTCTCCTTCTGTATTCGTTACGCGAATACGCGGTACAAGGTCAACGTAATATTGTAGAATACATTATTCAGTTTTATTTGTCAACAGTTTTTTATATTCTGGAGACAGTTTTTATATTCTGTCGGCAATTTTTATATTCTGTCGGCAGTTTTTATATTCTGTCGGCAGTTTTGAAAATTCCTTACGAAATTTTCTCCTTCTCCTTCCGAATCTCCCGGATTCGCTGCTTTTCAGCGGCTGCATTGGTATTCCGGTTCTTTCTCGTGGCATCTTTTCCGGCTCCGCATGTATTACGGACAAGCCTGAATTTTTTACCGGCACTTAAGACGATCCGGTAGGAATCGTTTCCGCAGTCCAGCCCTTCAAGAAGCATTTTCTTCTGGCCGGCCATGGCTGTGGAGAAAATCTTGTTGTAGAATTCGCGGCAGCCGAAGGGGCCGTTTGCATCCTTATGGAGTTCCTCCCGGAAGCTTTTGTCCACTTCAAGCTTTGTGCCGAAGTTCTCACCGACGCGTTCTACCTGCACGTCGATAATTTCATCCACCACCTTTTTCTCCAGTGGATGGAAGTTTACGAGTACGGGGAAGCGGCCCATGAGTTCGTTCGTGGTGCCTATTTTCAGGATATCTTCTCTGGTGATTTCCCGAAAATGGTTGTACCCTTCCGTACTCGTGTCCCTGAACCCGATGGTCTTGCTCTCCTGTACGGATTTTTCCTTGCGCTGCTTACGAATGCAGTCAAAGGATCCCATCGCGATAAAAAGCGTGTTCTCGGTGTTCACGTACTTGGTGTTGCTCTTATCACTGTTCGGGACTCTGCTGCCCTCGATAATGGTAAGAATCTGGTTCTGCACGGCGAGGTTGTTGTCTGCGCCGTTTGACCCGAAGGACGGAATCATCTTTTTGTCGAATTCGTCTAAGAAAACGATGCCTTCACCATCCTGAAACGGTAAGTTTTCAAACAACGCACTCAGTGCGAACGACGGGTCCATTCCCTTGTAGCCGGTCTCCGTAATATTGGATAAATCGCATCTGCTGACCGCAAACTCCGGAATTTCTTTCGCAAAATACCGGCGCAAAGCCTGATATGTCGCACTTTTTCCGCAGCCGGAAGGTGCTGCAACCATGACGTGGTTGTTATGCCTTCTGTTTGACGCAAGGCACTGCATGTAATTGTAGACGCAGAAAAGGATGTCTTCGACACCTTCCTGGCCCTTCACTTCGGTGCAGATTGCGTCACGGAATTCTTTAAAGCTTGTTTTCTTAAGCCAGCATTTGATGTGGCTCCTTAAGTTCACTACCGTGTACTCGCCTTCGTTTTCATATTCATACTCTTCTTCATACTCTTCCGATT
>CADANR010000181.1 GCA_902789265.1 uncultured Lachnospiraceae bacterium
GAAAGTCTTTGATGCTTTAAAGAACGGAACACTTGATGACGGAAGAAAAGCAGTTTCCATGATTGTAGGCAGGGATACGGAATGTTTAAACAGGGAAGGTGTAATCAAAGCAGCCGTGGAAACGGTAGCGGAGAATACTTCGGACGGAGTGATTGCGCCGATGCTTTATACGGCAATCGGCGGACCGGTTTTGGGATTCTTATATAAAAGCATCAATACAATGGATTCCATGATCGGGTATAAGAATGATAAATTTTTGTATTTCGGAAGAGCAGCCGCGAAGACGGATGATGTCGTAAATTATATTCCTGCAAGAATCAGTGCGGTCCTTATGATCATTGCGGCAATATTCGGTGGAAGTGAATATTCGTTTTCAAATGCCGTAAAAATATTTAAAAGGGACCGTTATAAACATGCAAGCCCCAATTCCGCACAGACGGAGGCGGTATGTGCCGGGGCGCTTGGGATCCGGCTTGCGGGAGATGCATTCTACTTTGGGAAAATAAAGGAAAAGCCGTTTATCGGTGATGATGAAAATAAAGGAAAAGCCGTTTATCGGTGATGATATAAGAAAACCGGAGCTTATGGATATTGACAGGGCATGTACGTTAATGTTTGTGGCGGCAGGAATCTGCGAGAGCCTGCTGGTGATTGCGATGACAGGGATTTGTTTATTATGACTCACGGTGGAGAATTTGAAAACAGAATAGAGCATGATTTTTCGGTAAACGTAAATCCGGTTAAGACACCGGGGTCCGTTTTGTCTGCCATGCGCAATGCATTGGAATGCGTTGATCAATATCCGCAGATTCACTCGGGTGAACTGGTATCTGCATTAGCGAAGGTATTGAATGCAGAGGAGAAAAATATACTTGTCGGAAACGGTTCTTCGGAATTGTTTCCTGCAGTTGTGAATGCATTCCCGCCATGCAAAATTCTGATTCCGGTTCCGTCATTTTACGGGTATGAATACGCGGCATGTTCCAAGAAAAACGATGTGCGTGTCATGAAACTTGAAATCAGTGAGGAGTACGCCATTACAAAGCGGTTTACGGACAGCCTGAAAAATGAACTGGCGGGTGGCTATCGTTTGTTATTTCTTGCCAATCCGAATAATCCGACTGGAAAGATAATTCCGCCGGAGCTTCTTGCCGATATACTGGAATTTTGCAAAACGCAGGAAATTACGGTTGTTCTGGATGAGTGCTTTTATGAATTTACAGGGGAAAAGGATTCGATGTTTCATCACATAAAAGAGTATCCTAATCTGATTGTAATCAGTTCTTTTACAAAGACTTTCTCCATTCCTGCCGTACGACTGGGATATCTGGCGAGTGGCAATGAAGAGTACGTAAACAGAATCCGAAGACAGCTTCCGGAATGGAACGTTTCGGGGATTGCACAGGCAGCCGGTTTGGCATGTTTAAAACACCCGGAACATATGGTTATCAGTGAAAAACAGATAAGGTACGAACGGGATTTCCTTATGAAAGGAATCCGGGAACTTGGGATTAAAGTGTTCGATTCCGATGCAAATTTCCTTCTTCTTTATACCGAAAGGCCGCTATATGAGGAACTGTTAAAATGCGGAATCGGTATTCGGGATGCGTCGAATTTCCGGGGCCTTGGAAAGGGTTATTACAGGATTGCCGTAAAAAGCAGAGAAGAAAATGTTATTTTACTGAATGCGCTAAGAAAGATATTTGGTAATTCGGTAAATAATATGCAGTAAGAGAAAAAAGAACGAAGACAAAAGAACTGATTAAGATAAAACAGTTAAAAGATAAAACGGAGAAAGCATGAGCGAAAGAAAAACGGAAATAGAATATGTCCTTCCGGGTGAAATTGAAAAAAGAAGTTTTGAAATCATCGGGGAAGAGTTATTAAGCAGGGGAATTATCCTGCCGAAGGAAACGGAATTTGTTACAAAGCGGGTAATTCATGCCAGTGCGGATTTTGAATACGCGGATACACTTATGTTTTCGGAGCATGCGATTGAGACAGCCCAAAGGCTTCTTTTAAACGGTGCGGATATTGTTACGGATACCAATATGGCACTTTCCGGTGTTCATAAAAAAACACTGGAAAAACTGGGCGGGCAGGTACACTGTTTTATGGCGGACGGGGAGATTGCGCGTATCGCAAAGGAAAGCGGAGAGACGAGAGCCTATGTCAGTATGCGTAAGGCAAGTGAAATGAAGAAGGACGTGATTTTTGCAATCGGTAATGCACCGACCGCATTAATCAGTCTTTATGAAATGATACAAAGCGGAGAATATAAACCGGCATTTGTGATCGGCGTTCCGGTTGGTTTCGTGAATGTCGAGGTGTCCAAGGAAATGATTATGGATACCGGTGTGGAATATATCGTGAATCGCGGAAGAAAGGGCGGAAGTACGATTGCGGCAGCAATCTGTAATGCACTTCTTTATTCTGTCGGTGAGCGCGACTAGTTCAAAGTGTAAGAGAAGAATAAAGGTTACAAGGAAGAGTACAAAATATTCGAACGAACTGAGTGTTCAGAAATAAATAGCAGATATGACAGACGGCACTGAGAATAAAAAATTAAGATCGGGATTTACGACCGGAAGCTGTGCGGCTGCGGCATCGAAAGCAGCAGTATGGATGCTTTTGTCCGGAAATGAGAAGAGTGAAATCACGATTGAAACGCCGAAGGGAATTCCCTATACGGCAACATTACAGGATATTAAGAGAACTCCGGAATGCGTTTCCTGTGCGGTGATAAAAGACGGTGGTGACGATCCCGATATTACATCGGGAACCATGATTTATTCCACTGTTTCATTTGAAAATAATGTTTCGGATAATTCTTCCGTAAGGTTTATAATAGATGGTGGGGAAGGTGTCGGCAGAGTGACACTTCCGGGACTGGATCAGCCGGTCGGAGAAGCAGCTATTAACAGTGTTCCGAGAAAAATGATTGAGAAAGAAGTTCTTGAAGTCTGCGAATTGTATGACTGTCAGGGAACCGTGAAGGTAATCATTTCCGTTCCGGAAGGAAAGAAACTTGCGGAGAAAACCTTTAACCCGAAACTCGGGATTGAGGGTGGAATTTCCATCATCGGAACCAGCGGCATTGTCGAGCCGATGAGTACGAAGGCAATCCTTGATACCATCCGTCTTGAACTGAATCAGAGAAGAGTACAGGGCTTCGATACCGTAGTGGTTTCACCGGGAAATTACGGCATTGATTTTATGAAAGAAAACTACGGGTATGATCTGGACAGGGCTGTAAAATGCAGCAATTATATCGGCATTTGCATTGATATGGCGCGTGAGCTTGGGTTTCGAAAAGTTCTTTATGTCGGTCATATCGGAAAGTTAATTAAAGTTGCAGGCGGTATCATGAATACGCATTCGAAGGAAGCGGACTGCAGAATGGAAATACTTTCGGCGGT
>CADANR010000182.1 GCA_902789265.1 uncultured Lachnospiraceae bacterium
TTTGTAAAATAAATGCTGATCATGGATTCCGTCTCATCCGAAATGATTCTGGAAATTTCCTGCAGTGTCTTTCCGGGCACAATCACCTTCTGTTCTGAGCACTGATTCTTCAGTTCTACGCGGCGAATGGAAACACGGTGTCCATCCAGAGAAACAACTCTCAAATTATTGCCGGTAAGTTCAAAATACTCACCGGTCATAATTTTGTTGGTATCATTAACAGCGATGGAAAAGATGGTCTGATTGATCACTTCCTTCAATGTGAACTGAGAAAGAACCAGCGGTTCGCTCTTTTCCACAATCGGAAGTGCAGAGAAATCCTCTCCGTCCTTTCCCATGATCTTGAACTTCGCTTTTTCACAGGTAATCAGTGCCGCCATGCTTTCATCGGTTTCGATGGTAACATCGTTATCCGGGAGCTTGCGGATGATATCTGAAAAAATTTTAGCGTCCAGACAAATCATTCCTTTTTCCAGAACTTCACCTTTCACTTCGGTTTCAATACCCAGCTCCATATCGTTGGCAGTAAATTTAACTTTATTCGTCTGAGCATCAATCAGGATGCATTCAAGAATAGTCATGGTCGTTTTTGAAGGGACGGCCTTCAGTACAATGTTCAAACTTTTCATCATCTCAGATTTTGCACATACGATTTTCATTCTGTTTTCCTCGCGAAAAATTTCCACAGGCAAAAACGCGTTTATCATGAATCATTAATGATTCAAATACGTCATTGCATTAATAGCGCCTGTTGAAATGTTGAAAGTATCGATTCAGCACGTAAATACGACATTTCAGGCCATTGAAATTTACGTTAAAAGTAAGTTTGAGCCTATGGAAAAGTAATCGGTTTTCAACACAGGACCCAAATCGAAAATTTCGAATAGCTGAAGTACATTTTCTTATCCACGCTCCTGCACACAGATCTCACATCGAAATATGTGCATAAGTGGATAAAAGTGTGGATAAAGTTTATATGTTCAAAAATAGTGGACAATCCGTGGAATTTTATCTCTTTCACGTTAGTCCGGATTGAGTTTCTTCTTTATTATATCTACGGTATTGCGCATATTTTCAGAGGTTTCAAGTTCCTCCTCAATTTTACGTATTCCGTGGATAACTGTGGAGTGGTCCCGGTTGCCTATGTAGGTACCGATCGACTTCAGAGGAATGTCAATCATGTTGCGGCACAGGTACATGACAATCTGCCTTGGAACTACTATTTCACTGTTGCGCTTGTTGCTTACAATATCGGCGGACTGAATGTGGAAATGCTCCGCCACCGTATCGATCACCAGCTGAGGAGTTATCTCGCGCGGCTGATCCGGTGAAATAATATCCTTCAATGCCTCCTCCGCCAGCTCAACCGTAATCTCCCGATTTTCAAGGTTGCTCAGAGCAATCAGTTTGTTCAGCGCTCCCTCCAGCTCACGGATATTTGATTTGATGTTGTTGGCAATATAGTCGATGACCTCGTCGTCAATGTTGTATCCTTCCGACTCTTCCTTTTTCTTCAGGATGGCGACTCTTGTCTCATAATCCGGCATGGATATATCTGCCAGAATACCCCACTCAAAACGCGAGCGAAGTCTGGCTTCCAGCGTCTCAATTTCCTTCGGCGGTTTATCCGACGAAATAATGATCTGCTTTTTAGCTCCGTGCAGATCATTGAAGGTGTGGAAAAACTCTTCCTGCGTCGCTTCCTTGCCGATGATGAACTGAATATCATCGATCAGGAGCACATCCACGCTGCGGTACTTTTCACGAAAAGAAGAAATCGCGGTATTATTCCCGTTTCGGATGGCGTCGATCAGTTCATTGGTAAAAGTCTCCGAAGTTACATAAAGTACCTTCATATCCGGATTCTGCTCAATAATGAAGTGAGCAATTGAATGCATCAGATGCGTTTTCCCGAGCCCGGCACCTCCGTAGATAAAAAGAGGATTGTAGACCTTTCCCGGAGACTCGGCAACGGCCAGAGCCGCTGCGTGGGCAAATTTATTGCTGCTGCCGACAACGAAGGTATCAAACGTGTATTTCGGATTCAGGTTTGCCTGTTCCAGACGCAGATTCATCCTGTCCTTGTTGATGCGTCCGGAAGAGACAGCGTTATTCTTCCTTGCCTCGTCCGGAAGAACAAACTCAATGTCGTATTCCGTTCCCGTCATTTCAGCAATCGCCACTTTCAGCGGAAACATATATTTTCTTGTAATATAATCCACGCCCATCTGTTCGGAAGGAACCAGAATAGTAACGACATGACGGTCTTCATCCACATTCTGCACTTCCAGAGGAAGAAGCCACGTTTTGAAAGAAATATCGGTAAGGTCGTGTTCTTCCTTGACCTTATAAAGAATATTCTGCCAGTTATCCCTGATCTTGTCCATAAAATTAGTCTGCACCTCGACATTTTTTGCTAATGATATAATACCCCAAAATGTGCCTTTTATCAAGCAATCGGAGGTTGACTTGACAAACAATTATGATATAATATTTCAGATGTTTTCACGGCTTGTTTCAATGGCAACGAAACTACGCCAATAATGATAGATATTTGGCTTCAGAGGGAGGTGTAAAAATCATGAGAAAAGGGACAATGACTTATCAGCCGAAGAAGAGATCCCATGCTAAGGTTCATGGTTTCCGTGCTAGAATGTCAACTGCCAACGGTAGAAAAGTTTTAGCAGCAAGAAGAGCTAAAGGCAGAAAAGTATTATCTGCGTAAAAACCGGCCTGATTGATCATAACATAATGCTTTTGATTTGAATGGAGAGTTTCGTCGGTCGAAACTCTCTTTTGCGCTTAAGAGGCGTATGTAATCCGAAATTGGAGTATTTATGAAGTTTTCAGATTCACTGAAAAAAAATGCGGATTTTCAGTTTATCTATCAAAACGGAAAATCTGTCGGCAATC
>CADANR010000183.1 GCA_902789265.1 uncultured Lachnospiraceae bacterium
AT
Organism: uncultured Lachnospiraceae bacterium; assembly: GCA_902789265.1. Classification (GTDB taxonomy): domain Bacteria; phylum Bacillota; class Clostridia; order Lachnospirales; family Lachnospiraceae; genus UBA3766. The sequence goes on from CADANR010000183.1 coordinate 3, forward strand.
GTAAGGAAAAAGGGGTGTAAGCGTGGACATTACAGAAGCAATCAACAACAGACATTCTGTCAGACAGTATAAAGATATTCCTATCGGGGAAGATTTAAAAAAGCAATTGAATGCGCTGGTGGAAGAGTGCAATCAGGAAAGCGGATTACATATCCAGCTGATTCTGGATGATTCGAAGTGCTTTGATGTTTTCATGGCGCATTACGGCATGAAATTCCGTAATGCATTCAATTACCTGGCTCTTGTAGGAAAGAAAGATATTTCCGATCTTGATGAAAAGGCAGGATATTACGGAGAAAAAATAGTACTTGCCGCACAACAGATGGGGCTTAATACCTGCTGGGTAGCCGGAACCTTTGGAAAAAAGAAATGTCGGGTGGAAATTGCGGAGGATGAAAAACTTGTATGCGTTATAGCAATCGGTTATGGCGAAAATCAGGGAAAACCGCATAAATCAAAGCCGATAGAGAAACTGTGTAAGGAAGATTTATCCAAAATGCCGGACTGGTTTAAAGCAGGTGTGGATGCGGCATTGAAAGCCCCGACGGCAATTAACCAGCAGAAGTTTATAATCTCGATGGAAAATGATGAGGCAGTAATTGTTGCGAAATCAGCAGCAATGGCAAAGATCGACCTGGGGATTGTGAAGTACAATTTTGAAGCAGCCTCCGGGCATAAGGTGCTATAGGATAAATAAACAGGACGCTCATATTATTGAGCGTCCTGTTTCATAAAGGGGGGTATGAGAAAACGGTTATCGGAAAAGACTTTTTGCAAATATTGAAAAAAATCCATGTTGTAATTGCAGAGATTGCTATGTTTTACGATATCAAACCGATATATACTGAAAGCGACAGCAAAGGAAGGAGGTGCGAAAGATGAAAAGAAAATATAATCCGTTACTTGTTGGTATCATAATCGCAATCGTTGTTTTCATATACATGGCAGGACCGATTGATTTTCTTCCGGATTTCATCAGTGGTTTTGGACAAATAGATGATGGTTTGGTATTACTGCTTGGACTGATAGCAGAAATAGCAAATGTTTTCCTGGGAATGAATTTAGCACCTGCAAGAGAAACAGCGAACGAACAGAAAGAAACCTATGCAGAACAGGCATATGGAGAGTATAGAGAAATCTAAAAGGTGATAGGGGAAAATTACACATAGACGATCATCGAAAGACAGCGAAAGGAATTATCCGGACGCTGTTTTTCTATGGAGAAAAATATTATAAAATGCGGTATAATAAAGTTGAATCTGTTCAATCAATGAGTTCGAGTCTTTTTTGTTAAGGAAAAGAGGATTCGAAGAAATATAGCAAAGAAGGAACTCACATGAAAGACATGAAGAAAAAGCTGGCGATACCTGTTATACTTATTGTGCTTTTTGCAATATTTAAAGCGGTAAAAAAGAACAAAAGGAAACATAAGAAATGAGCGAGAAGATTAAAATTGAAACAGTAAAATCAAATGATTTTGAAATGGATTATTTTAAGTTCGGAAGCAGGAAAGATACGATGGTAATCATTCCGGGGCTCAGCGTTGACGGAGTGATGAAGTATGCGGATGCAGTAGCGACCGCATATGCTCCGATGGCGGATGCTTATACGATATACGTTTTTGAAAGAAGGAAAGATCCGCCGAAAGAGTATTCCGTTTATGACATGGCACGCGATACGGCTGCTGCAATTCGAACACTTGGACTGAAAGATATTTATCTTTTCGGCGCATCCCAGGGCGGAATGATTTCGATGCTCATTGCAATCGAAGAACCGGAACTTGTAAAGAAACTGGTTCTTGGATCCACGGCAGCAGGTGTTGATGATGAACAGTATCAGAAGGCTGTCGGAGAATGGGTGCAGTTTGCGAAAGAAGGAAAGAAGGAAGAATTATATCTCTCGTTCGGTGAAGCGGTTTATCCGGAAGCGATATTTAAGCAGGCACGTGGTATGCTGGTAGAAGGGGCCAAAGCCGTAACGGAAGAGGACCTTTCCAGATTCGTGATTCTGGCAGAAGCAGTGCAAGGTTTCGACGTTTCGGATAAACTTACGAAGATATCCTGCCCGGTACTTGTAATCGGTTCTAAAGATGATGCCGTACTCGGAGGAGAAGCATCCGAAAGCTTATTCGAGTCCTTCAAAGACCGTTCGGATTGTGAACTGTACATGTATGAAGGGTACGGCCATGCAGCATATGATTTGGCACCTGATTATAAAGAGAGATTGCTGTGCTTCTTTCAGTAACTAATCTAATAGCATATAAATATATTCACGGAAAACAGTTATTAGAATAGAGGCTGTGCGCGCGGCCGCTCCTGACGTTCAGGTTTTCGAAGGCAGAGTTTGTACGGGTGATCAGTTCATTGGCTCAAAGGAGCAAAAAGAATTGATTAAGTCCAATATTGCTTTTTGAACAGAACTCCATAAATTCAGGTTATCTATGCTTAACGAAAGAATCCACCTTAAGTTCTATCGTTTGCATATTCGATATTTCTTCCGCACAAAGATTTAAACTGTAACCCGGAAGGGGAATACTCCTAAAATGTAACAGCTTATTTTGATACCGGATGGTTTCGGATATGTAATCCATCCGGTAATTTTTTTGCTTAATAATTGAAATGCCGATGCCTTCTTCTTTGGCAAAGGCTTCGTGGACGGTCCATAAATAATAAAAGGTTTCAAGCGGACTTACGGAAGCAGTAATCATTTCCTGTTCTTCATGCCCGAAAACCGTCATGAGTTCTAAGTAGTTTATCTCTTTATTCTCTTCGATATCAACGCCCAAAGGAATATTCCCGGTAGCCAGAACCACTTTTTTGCCGGAGTGGGAGAGATTGAACATAGGCAGGGATTCGTCCCCAAAATACGGCTTCCCCTTGCACCGCTAATCTCAGCAAGGTGACGAATCATGAATCTCCCGGTTACGAAGCGCAGGGAATCCTCGCGAAAACGGTATCTGTTCGCCTTTTCCTGCTCGTATTCGGGCAGGAGAGATGTAAGTTCCCTAATGTCTGAGATGCTCTTTATTTCATCGATATCCGCAATCCATATTTCCATGGTTTATCCCACTTTCGGTTTCGTTTTTCATGAGTATATCATAATTCACGAAAACAGGCATATTTTCCCCGATTTTTATGGTCAAAATCAACAGAAATTTATTGTATAATACCCCCTTAAAATGATATAATTGTACCCAATCAACAGAAATTTATTGTATAATACCCCCTTAAAATGATATAATTGTACCCATGGAGCGTAATGATTATCTTATTCGAAAAAAGATAGTGAAATACATGCTAACGGGGGTTATGACAACGGTTGCGCTTCAGCTCGGCAATGTTGTGGATGCAATGATTGTCGGAAACCTGATCGGAAGTCTCGGAAACGGAGCAATCACGGCCGGTACTCCCTATGTGTATGTCCTGCAGGCGGCTGCGATTTTGCTCGGTTCGGGCGGAGCGGTTACCATGGCGATTCTTCTCGGGAAAAGGGATTTGGAGAACGCCGGAAGAGTGATGGGGTTCAGCATGGTAATCAGCATTTTGTATCCGTTGATTTTCGTATGCTTATCACCCGTTATCATTCCTGCTTTTCTGAATCTGTGCGGTGCTTCCGGAGAGCTTCTTTCGATGATTAAGGATATGATTACCGTGTATACATTCGGTATGCCGGTTCTGTCTTTTGCCATTACCATGGCATACTTAATGAATATCGACAATCATCCGACTCTCTCGGCAGTCATGCATATTACTGCGAATGTTGTCAATCTTATAAGCGATTTTCTTTTACTGAAGCTTACGCCCCTCGGTATGAAGGGCGCGGCTCTTTCCACGGTTCTCGGGTACCTTGTTGCCGGACTGATCTTTATCCCGATTTATTTCAAAAGTTCCAACCGAATGGTGAAGATTGATTTCACCAAGATCTTTCGCGGAAACAAATACATTCTTGTTACATGCAAGAACGGACTTCCCAATCTTGTCAATTTAATCATGACGGTATTCAGTATTTCCCTAATCAACTCCGTAGTATTAAAAAGCCTCGGGGATGATTATTTCTCGGCATACTCCGTAATCAACAATACGCAGTTGATTGTCCAGATGTTTTTAAACGGAGTCACGTCCGTAATTGCATCCGTTGCGGGAGTACTCTACGGGGAGAAGGACTTCTACGGTATGAGACGCGTATTAAAGCGGGTACTCGGAGCGGTAGCAGTAGTCTGTGCTGCGCTGATGTTGCTGTTCATCATTGCACCGAAACTGCTTGCCAAGCTCTACGGATTCGATAATGAGACAATCATGCCGGAGTTACTCTTAGGCTTAAGAGTCTTTTCGCTCAGCTTCCTGTTCTATGCATTTAACGCCATGGCACAGAATTATTACCGGACAATCGGACAGACCATGTTATCGTCTATCAGTATTGCACTGCAGATGATTGTGATTAAGATTCCGGTGATGTTATTAGGACTTAAAATACACGGATTTATCGGTTTGTTTGTTACGTTAATTTTCAGCGAGATTATCGCATTTTTAATCTTAAATGCGGTAAGACTGATCCTGCAGTTAGCCGGCAAGGTTCCGAAGAAAGGCTTCATGGCAATCCCGGCAAACAATACCGGAAATATCTGTGATTTTACAATTTCGGGAAAAGACGGAAGTGCCTTGGATGTTACGGAGAAAGTTATTGCGTACTGCAGGGAGGAGAACCTTCCTTCCGAGACGGCCCTGCAGTTAGGCGTTGCCGTGGAGGAATTGATTTTGAATATCGAAGATCACGGATATAAGGACAAGAAATCCAAATATATTGATGTATGTTTATCAAAAAACGGAGACAGATATTATTTAAGACTGAGAGATGACGGAATTCCGTTTGATCCCACATCCTACGCATCGAAGGAAGAGCATGACGAGGATGAAATCACGGGTCTTGAGCTGATCCGGAAACTTGCTTTAAAAATCACTTATATGAGAGTTCTGAATCTGAACAATACGATTATCGAAATAGAGAAAGGGGCTATAGGGGGAAAGGCAAATGACTGAGTATTTAAAATTAATTTGTGAGGCACCGGAAAAGTTTGCAGATTTGCCGGCTGTTGTAGATCACGACGGAGAGCGTGTTACCGATTACAAAACACTGGGAGATTTAATGTTCCGGACGGCATCCTGGGTGCATGAAAAACACTTCAATGCAAGGATGTTTATTCCTGTAAGATTTGAAGCATCCATGGAATTTGCAGCATGTGTCTGCGGTGTATGGCTGGCAGGTCACGTAGCCGTTCCCATGGGCAAATCCTTCCCGGAGGAAAGAGTAAAATACATCTGCATGAACTGCGATGCTCCGCTCGTGATTGACGATACCGTTTTGGATGAGATTAAGAGTACGGAGATTCTTGATATCTCCGCATTTCCGGGTTCGGAAGATACGGACGAAGCATTCTTACTCTATACGTCAGGTTCCACCGGTATGCCGAAGGGTATTATTCATACCTTCGGAACACTCCTTGATAACCAAAGAATGGGTTCGGCCAAATTGTACGGCGCGGGCATGCCCTGGGCACTCGGCGCACCGTTCTATTTTGTTGCATCCGTAGTTGTTTATAAGATCCTTACCTACGGCGGCTGCATCCATCTTATGGATGAGACCACCATGAGGGATGTAAGAAAACTGGAGGATTATTACGAAAAGCATCAGATTGCCGTCGGCTTTATCAGCCCGTCGGTTCTAACTAATTTCCACAGCCGTTCGGAAGCCTTAAAGGTTGTCATGACGGGTAGTGAAAAGCTGACCGGCCAGTGCGGCAAGGACGGTTACCGCCTGATTAATAACTATGGAATGAGCGAAACCTTAGGTACCATTGCCCATTTCCAGGTGGATAAGCCTTACGAGATGACGCCGGTCGGCAAAGTAAATGAAGGGACCGAATGGGCGCTTCTTGATGATGATATGAATCCCGTTCCCGACGGAGAAGAAGGCGAGTTATGTGTAAAGGGCAATTTTACACCCGGGTATTTCAAGAATCCGGAAGCG
>CADANR010000184.1 GCA_902789265.1 uncultured Lachnospiraceae bacterium
GTTATGGGTGCGATTTTTGCAGGTGCAAACCGCGAAAAGATTGCCAGAATGGAGCAGGTCGGATACTTAATCGGAATCTCTTTCCAGATTCAGGATGATATCCTGGACTGCATCGGAAACGAAGATAAAATGGGCAAGAAGACCGGTTCGGATGCCAAGAACGAGAAGGCAACCTATGTCACGATTAAGGGCTTAAAACAGGCGCAGGAGGATCAGATCCGGATGTCCAGAGAAGCGGAAGGGCTGCTTTCATCCATGGCGGACAGTGAGTCGAATCTTCGCGATATTGTGGAGTATTTGATTCACAGAGAATATTAATTTGGAATTATTATATTTACCGAACGCTCCCGATTGAATATTTGTCCCGTGGGCACGTTCTCACTACGTGAAAAACGTAGCGGTACATAAGGTTCCAAAGAACGGAACCTAAGTACCGACGTTTTTCAAGTACCCACGGATACAAACATTACAATCGTCCGCTGTATCATGTGTGAAAAAAATAATTAAAGTATATAAATACAGGAGAGTAGATTTCCATGTATCTCGAAAAAATAAAAAAACCGAATGATATCAAGAAGATTCCGGCGTATGCGTATGACGAGCTGGCGGAAGAAATCAGGAAATTTCTGATTGAAAGCATTTCGGAGACGGGTGGTCATCTGGCAGCGAATTTAGGTGCCGTGGAGCTTACAATGGCGCTTCATCTGGTGCTTGATTTTCCGGAGGATAAACTGATTTTCGATGTAGGACATCAGTCCTATACCCATAAGATTCTGACCGGAAGGAAGGATCAGTTTGATACACTGCGGAAGTATCAGGGGCTTGCCGGATTTCCGAAAACCAAGGAAAGCGACTGCGATGCTTTCGATACGGGACATTCTTCCACATCGATTTCTGCAGGACTCGGGATGGCAACCGCAAGAACACTTCAGGGCGGGAAAAACACGATTGTATCCGTTATCGGAGACGGCGCGCTTACCGGCGGAATGGCTTATGAAGCCTTAAATAATGCGGCGAAAGCGGAGACTCCGTTTATTATCGTTTTGAATGATAACAATATGTCCATTTCCGAGAATGTCGGCGGCGTATCATCGTACTTAAATCAGATTCGTACCACGGAAGCATATCTTGAACTGAAAGAGGATGTTAAGAATAAATTACGTACCGTTCCCAAAGGAAAAAACATGATTCACAGGATTCAGAGTGTGAAAAGCGGTGTAAAGCAGCTCATGATTCCCGGTATGTATTTTGAGGATATGGGAATTACCTATTTGGGACCGGTAAACGGACATGATATTCCTGCGATTGTAAAGGTTTTAAAAGAGGCCAAGAGATGCAAAACGCCCGTGCTTGTGCATGTTCTGACACACAAAGGAAGAGGGTATCTCCCGGCGGAAAGACATCCCGCAAGATTCCACGGAACGGAGCCTTTCGATATTGAAACCGGACTTCCGAAGAAAAAGAGAACATCTCCGAACTATACGGACATTTTTTCAACCGTGATGTGTAAAATGGGAGAAAGCAATCCGAATGTGGTTGCAATTACGGCTGCAATGCCGGACGGCACGGGATTAAAACGTTTCCGCAACATGTATTCCGACCGTTTCTTTGATGTGGGAATTGCGGAGCAGCATGCGGTTACTTTTGCGGCCGGTCTTGCAGCAAGCGGAATTCGCCCTGTTGTGGCAATTTACTCATCCTTCCTGCAACGTGCCTATGATCAGATTTTACATGATGTCTGCATCCAGAAACTCCCTGTTGTCTTTGCGATAGACAGGGCAGGACTTGTCGGAAGCGACGGGGAAACACATCAGGGAATTTTTGATTTATCTTACCTTTCCGAGATGCCGAATATGACAATCATGGCACCGAAGAATAAATGGGAGCTTGCAGACATGCTTCGTTACAGTGTGGAATTTGACGGACCGATTGCGATTCGTTATCCGCGCGGACAGGCATATGAAGGTCTGCAGGAAAATCGTGCCGATATCGAATACGGCAAGTCGGAATGGATATCCGAAGGCAAGGATGTCTGTCTGGCTGCGGTCGGCTCAATGGTCCGGATTGCGATTGATGTAAAGGCTGCCCTGGAAGAGCAGGGATTATCGGTAAGCCTTGTTAATGCGCGGTTTGTAAAGCCGATTGATGAAGAAATGATTGAAAAGGCTTCGAAGAAACATAAACTCGTTGTTACGATGGAAGAAAATGTTCTTTGCGGCGGATACGGTGAGAATGTACGACAGTACATGGATACACTGAAAAGTAAAGCAAAGCTTTTAAATATAGCGATTCCGGATACATTCGTGGAACACGGCAGTGTGGATCTGCTCCTAAAGTCCATGGATATGGATGCGGAAGGTATCACAAAACGGGTGCTGGATCATTTAAAATAAACATAATATAGTTTTCCTAAAGCGCTTTGTAACGAAATATTCATACTGTATTGCGTATTGAAAACAATGGAATATTGAAATGAAAAACCGACTTGATGTCATATTGGTAAATAAAAATCTTGCGCCTTCGAGAGAGAAGGCAAAAGCATATATTATGTCCGGAATTGTCTATGTAAACGGGCAGAAAGAGGACAAGGCAGGGGACCTTTTTGACGAGGAAACCGCACAGGTGGAAGTACGTGGTGAAACATTGAAATACGTCAGCCGCGGCGGTCTGAAACTGGAAAAGGCCATGCAGGAATTCCCGATTGATTTAAACGGTAAAATCTGCATGGATATCGGCGCATCCACCGGAGGATTTACGGATTGTATGTTGCAAAACGGTGCGGTAAAAGTGTATGCGGTTGATGTCGGACACGGTCAGCTTGCATGGTCCCTTCGGAATGATGA
>CADANR010000185.1 GCA_902789265.1 uncultured Lachnospiraceae bacterium
ATATAAGGGAGCAGTTCTTCTAAAATCTCAGGTCCGGCGGTTCCGTTTGTGACCATTACATTCACCAGCCCGGCTTCTTTTGCAAGGCGCGCGCAGTCGCGCACATATTCATAGCCGATTAACGGTTCGTTGTAGGTATATGCGATGCCGATATTCCCTTCTTTCATTGCCGATTCCAAAGCTATCTGTACAAGGGCTTCGGGAGACAATACGCTTGCGTTTTTAGCATACCACATGATTTCTTCCGACCAGGAAATGGAGTCATTCTGGCAGAACGGACAGCGGAGATTGCATCCGTAGCTTCCGACGGAGAGAATACGCCTGCCGGGATGAAAATGATACAAAGGCTTTTTCTCAATCGGGTCGAGCGCAAGAGATGTGATTTTGCCGTAATTTGCGGCAGTAATCAAACCGTCTTTACAGGTACGAGCCCCGCAAAAACCGAGCGTTCCTTCTTTGATTTCACAGTGTCTGAAACAGACGTTACATGTCGGCATGGTATTCTCCTTAGCGATGATAATTCCATTATACATGAAAAATGTGACAAAAGAACCGTCCCCCTGCCACATTCAACTACAAATTGGTTGAGGAAAGTGTCCGAATCGGGTATAATCATAGATGTATGATTTGAACTGTCGGAATCTACAAGATGTTGTGGGAAACGATAATTACATTTGGCTCGGGAATAACAGTTTTAAACGGAAATAAAAGGAAATAAAAGGAATCATTTAAGTTGAATATACAAATAATTCGAAGCCGAAGAAGGACAATGTCAATCGAGATTAAGGGAGCGGATGAAGTGGTGGTAAGAGCGCCGCTAAGGGCATCCCAAAAGGACATTGATGCTTTTATTAAGAAACACTCAGCCTGGATTGCAGGTCACCTGGAAAAAGCAAGAAAACAGGCGGAAAAAGAGGCGGATATTCCGAAGCTTTCGGAAACGGAATTAAATCACTTAGTCCGTGTGGCGAAGAGGACCATTCCGCAGAGAGTTGCTTATTATGCTCCGCTTGTGGGAACGGATTATAAAAGAATCAGCATCAGAAAGCAGCAGACCAGGTGGGGGAGCTGCTCCAAGGACGGAAACTTAAATTTCAATGCTCTTTTATTGCTGGCGCCGCCGGAGGTTATGGACAGTGTGATTGTTCATGAACTGTGCCACAGACTTGAAATGAATCATTCCAGGAAATTTTATGAGAATGTTTATCGTGTTTTCCCGGACTATGACAGATGCGACAAGTGGTTGAAAGAAAACGGAAAAATGCTGATACATAGGCTGCCGTGAAGGGGTAATAATGTACGTAATCAAAGATGACATCAAGAATAAATCTTTGAAAAAAGTTTATCTTCTGTACGGGGATGAACCATATCTTGTGATTTATTTTCGGGATCTGCTTGTGGAAGCGGTTCTCGGAAAGAGACCGACGGATCTTTCCGGAGACATGAATTTTTCCCGTTTTGTCGGAACTGCCGTTGATGTGAAAAAAATGGAGGGCAGCGTCGGAACCATGCCCTTTTTCGCTGAGAAAAGAGTCATCCTTGCGGAAGGGACCGGCTGGTTTTCCAAAACAAACGAAGAAGCGGCTGCGATGATTAAAAGCATTCCGGATTCTTCGTTGGTAATATTCGTGGAAAAAGAGGTGGATAAACGGACTGCCACATATAAGGCTGTTGAAAAATGCGGTCATGTAGCATTCTTCGCGGAACAGCAGCTGGAAGAAATCCAGAAATGGATTGTTGCCAAGGTGAATGCCCATCATCAGAAAATTACAAACGGTGCCGTTGATGCGCTGATTAAGTGCGCCGGTCTTAATATGACCGCAATTTCCACGGAACTTGAAAAAGTATATGCCTATTGTGACGGGAAGGAATTCATCGGAAGGGAAGATGTGGAAGCACTGTGTCATGTTAAGGCGGAGGACCGCGTGTTTGACATGATTCAGTATATGGCAACAAAGAAGCGGGAAGAGGCGCTGAAGCTTTATTATGATTTGCTTGAACTCAGGGAATCGCCCACCGGAATCCTTTCACTGATTGAAAGGCAGTTTCGGATTCTGATTGCGGTAAAGCCGTTGGCTGCCAAAGGAATGAATAAAAGGGCGATTGCCGAGGAACTGGATTTGAAGCCTTTTGTTGTGGACAAGGCAATGTACCAGGCGAGATTTTTTTCACAGGAAGATCTGATTGAGGCACTTAAGGATACGGCGGAATATGACAGACAGTCGAAATTCGGCGAGATTTCGGACCGGATGGCAGTGGAACTGTTGCTGATTAAATATTCTGAAGCGGACGAGTAGATACAGAATAAATGCAAAACGGACGGGCGAGACGGCTTGCGCGAAGAAAGTAAATTTGGATCACAAAAGGGATACGGATTCAGAAGAGTATCGAGGAGAGAAAACATGGAATACGAAATGAAAGCAGGAGATATTTACCGACATTTCAAGGGAAACCGCTATGAGATTGTAGCAGTAGCCGAGGACTGTGAAGACGGAAGTCCGCAGGTGGTGTATAAGGCACTTTATCCGCCTTATAAAATCTATGTGCGCCCGTACTTTGATTTCGTGGAGGAACTCGACAGAAACAAGTATCCGAGAGCAGAGCAGAAACACCGTTTCGAGAAGGAAGAAAAAACAGCGGGCGAGCGGAAGTATTTCGGAAATCTTCCGGGACTCGGAGAAGATGAAAAGGTTGAGAATACAACTCTTTCCGGACAGAGCATTTCTGCAAAATCCGAATATGAACAACCTGAACTTACGAAGCCCGAAACGGAACAGGCTGAGCCTGATCAGTTCAATGCAGAACCGGTTAAGCGGTTGACCAGAAGCTTTTGTTATTCCTAAACGGAAATACTTTCGAGGAACAGATTGCGGTCTTAAAAGAAATGCACGGTAAAATCACGGACGAGATGTTTGCAGTCATGTTCGCATCCCTTGATTTCCCGATGCCGAACGGAGATGAGGAGGCAAGATACTCTGCACTCATGAAACGCTTAGAGACCATGCATGAATTCGACGGGAAGAGGTTCCGTATATGATGACGAAAGAGGATGTGGAATCGCTCCTTCGCTGGTTTGATGATTCAAAACGCGACCTTCCCTGGAGGCATACCGCTGACCCATACGAAATCTGGGTTTCGGAGATTATGCTCCAACAGACCAGAGTGGAGGCAGTCAAACCTTACTACAGCAATTTTTTAAATAAATATCCGAATGTCGATGCGCTTGCAAAGGCGGAGGATGATGATTTGGTCCGAATCTGGGAGGGACTTGGGTACTATTCCAGAGTCCGGAATATGCATAAGGCGGCCGTGGATGTAATGATCCTGCATGGCGGCCTTTTTCCCGTTTCTTACGAGGTTTTGAAAACC
>CADANR010000186.1 GCA_902789265.1 uncultured Lachnospiraceae bacterium
GACTCTGGCCGGCATATGAGCTATGTCTCTCAATGCCGATGCTTCCTCTAAACTCTCTATCTCATCTTCATCGGCTTCTCCTTTTATCATTCGAAAGAAAATATCAGCAAGTTTTAATGCTTCATCCTTTTTCTTTCCAAGAACAAGCCCCATCATAATATCGGCAGATGCCTGGGAAACAGCACATCCGTCCCCTGTGAAGGCTCCGTCAACTATAACATCATCCTCAAGCTTTAATTTCAGCCAGATATCGTCACCGCAACTCGGATTTACACCTTCCAATATAAGGTCCGCATTCTCAATATCATGCTTATATTCCGGACGGATATTGTGCTCCGTCAATATCTCATTATAAAAGCTTCTACTCTCCATAACCCATCCTCTGTCTGACACTCGCTATACTCTCAACAAGTGCATCAATCTCTTCTTCTGTATTATAAAACATGATACTTGCCCTGGTTGCCGAACCCGCTCCCAGATACTCCAAAAGCGGCTGTGCACAATGATGTCCCGTACGCACTGCAATTCCGTACTTATCAAGTCTCTGTCCGACTTCCTCGTCAGAATATCCGTCAAGTTTAAATGAAAGTGCCGAAGATTTGTTCAGTGCAGTACCTATTAAGTGAAGTCCTTTTACAGTCTGCATTTCCTTCATTGCATACTGTAAAAGTTCATGTTCCCAGCGATATACGCAGGGCATACCGATTTCGGTAAGATATTTCAGAGCAGCGCCGAGTCCTACCGCATCCGCAATACTTCCCGTTCCCGCTTCGAACTTATTCGGAATTGGGTTATAAATAGTTCTTTCAAATGTTACGTCCGCTATCATATTCCCACCGCCATGATACGGTTCAGCCGCTTCCAGTAATTCTTTTTTACCGTATACGACACCGATTCCCGTCGGCGCAAAAATCTTATGCCCGGAGAATACGAAAAAGTCCGCATCAAGTGCCGATACATTGACCGGAATATGTGCCACCGACTGTGCTCCGTCAATCAAAATCCGAACGCCGTGTCTATGTGCAATCGCTACAAGTTCTTCCACGGGTGTTACGGTTCCGAGAACATTGGATACATGCGTTACCGCAACGAATTTGGTTCTCTTTGTAAAGAGTTTCTCGTATTCGTGAAGAATCAGCTGTCCCGATTCATCACAGGGAATAACCTTAATGACGGCTCCGGTTGCCTGGGAAATCAACTGCCACGGAACGATATTCGCGTGGTGTTCCAAAATGGAAACAATGATTTCATCTCCGGGCTGAAGAACCGGTTTTACATATGCATTCGCCACAAGGTTAATTGCTTCTGTTGTTCCTCTTACAAAAATGATTTCCGCCGATGTGGACGCACCGATAAAATCTCTTACGGTATCTCTTGCATCTTCGTAAGCATCGGTAGACCTGGCCGCAAGCGTATGTGCACCTCTGTGAACATTGGAATTTTCATGCTCGTAATAATATGACAGTCTGTCAATCACTGCCTTCGGTCGTTGCGTTGTCGCACCATTGTCCAACCAAACCAAAGGATGACCATTGATTTCTTCCGACAGAATCGGAAAATCACTTCTGATTTGTGTCAAAGTTTTACTTCCGATTCTTATGGAATCATTTCTGGAAGATGTATTCACTTTTTTGTTTTCTGTATCTGCCCTATCCCCGCCGAGCGATGTAGGCGCATCAATTTTTCTTCCGTTTTCCTGTGCCTGTGTCTGAGAAAGCACTACAGGAGAATATGTCACGGAACTTTGATCCGATACATAAGGCATATCGCTGATTTCCGTTGAAAAGCCCGCTTCCGGAACACTTGCTCCGTCTACAGCCTTAAAATAATCATCCTGCGACTGCCCGCCGTATGCGAAAGGGTTCTCCCAGTCAAATTCCGCAGTATTTCCCAAAGGAACACTTCCTGCAGAAGTATTTCCCGCTGCCGAACTTACTCCGACCGGATCTGTGCTCGGGTTAACAGCATGCCCCTGTGTAAAGTCCGAAGAATTTACCTCTGGTACATCAGATACCGGGATATCGTTTTCGGGAATACCATACACACCCTCCCGCAAATCGGGAAACATCTCATTCGCCATCTGTTCGAGTGCCTCTGCGCCGGGAATATCAGCGAATGGATTAATCGTAGTCATAATATTCACCTACCTCTACATCTTCAAGTACCGCAATGGCATCGTCTGCAAGAATAGCTGCTGAGCAGTATAAAGATAAAAGATAAGATGCAACTCCCTTATTATCAATTCCTCTAAAGCGAACGGAAAGACCTCTGGAATGTTCATTTTTAAGTCCTGCCTGGAAAAGACCTACAACACCTCTCTTTGCTTCTCCTGTACGAATCAGAAGAATATTTGTCTTACCATTCTGGGACTTCGGATTTTTAAGTCCGTCCACTAAAAGCTTATCGGTCGGGACAATGGGAATTCCTCTCCATGTCAGGAAATTTCCGCCTGCAATATTTACGGTTACGGGCGGAACACCTCTCTTAGTGCATTCTCTTTCAAATGCAGCGATTGCACGGGGATGAGCAAGGAAGAAGGAAGGTTCTTTCCAAACCTTTGTAATCAGTTCATCCATATCATCCGGTGTGGGTGCACCGTTTCTGGTCTGAATTCTCTGGGAATCCGCAACGTTTTTCAGCAGACCGTAATCGTCATTATTAATCAACTGACTTTCCTGTCTCTCACGAAGAGAATCGATAGCAAGACCGAGCTGCTCCTGAACCTGATCATAGGGAACACTGTAAACATCTTCGATTGCGGTGTTTACATTAATGATGGTGGAAATCGAATTCAATACAT
>CADANR010000187.1 GCA_902789265.1 uncultured Lachnospiraceae bacterium
ACAGGACCAACAGGTAAAAGATGATATGTACCGCGAATTCCGTGTCATGGATAAAACCCTTTGTGCCCGTACGAATGCCGAATCCCGGAATTTCATGCTGTTTTACAATACTGCTTTTGATGAGATGGGGAAAGAGTTTGACAACCGTTTCAAAGAGGGTATTAAGGCGGCTTTAATTGAAGGCGGACTGTCCAAACGTCATCTTCCGACTACCAAAACGGATGAGTACGGGATCAAACAGGAAGACAATTTTAAATATATTTCTTCCCTGAATCTTAAAGAGCGTTATCAGCATTTGATGGATGAGTTTAACAGAAGCCTTCCGACTGTTAATAAGATGGTGGGCGGACGGAATTTAATGAAAGAGGCTTTGGAAGAATCCATGTTTGACTATCTGAAGGCACATCCGGAGGATATGGAACGCAGGGAATATAAAGCACTTGAAAAACTTGCCCTTTCCGCAGGAAAGAAAATGAATCATCAGAGTACGCAGGCGGCTGATTATTTGCAGTATAAGTCAAATTTCAATGACAAAGTAAAGGATCTTCAGAATCAGTTAAAGAAAAAGGAAGAAGATTTTAAGAAAGAGATTGTAGAACTTCAGAAGCAGCTGGTTCGTGAAAATAATCAGCTGAACAGGGCAATCCGTAATCATCAAAACACGGAGGAAATCCGAAACAATATCGACCAGCATCAAAAAAAGGTGAAGGATACTGCAGACAGAAGGCTTCTTGAAATGATGCTGGATTATAAACGGCAGAAAATCACGCAGTCTTACATGAAAGAAAGATTTGCGCAGTTAAATGCGTTAAAACAAAATCCACGCAATACGGATTACTTAAGAATTCCGGAATTCATAAGCAATAATCCGGCGGATCGCGTGAAAGACTGCAAACTGATTTCCAATATCGTGAATAAGAAAATCTGGCCCGATTTGATTCCGGAAATGCCGGAACGCTTCAAGGACGTTAAATCCTACCAGAATTACAGGCTTCATCAGGATGAAAGCAGGACCGTCAGTGTAACGAATGAGCTTTCACCCGAAGAATGGAAGAATGCTTATCAGAATGATTTCCTAAAATACCTTGACGAGCATGTTCCGCTTCCCGAGGGATTAATGTGGAAAACCGTCTGGTTCATGTGATAGAGAATCCTGCGGATAATCTGGTGGTGATTGATAACGAACCGATTGATTTCAATGCAAAAATCACGGCATTTGAAAACGGAATTAAGAACGATTTTGCAGCCTATCAAAAACAGCCGGGCGAAATCGATGCGAATGATATGTATGCAGAGGATTCGTATAAGCAGAAGATGTATAACGAGATTGCCGAACTGATGGGTGCCGGAATTGCAGAGAACCGGAACGGAGAAGTACCCGGAGGAATGAATGTCTTTAAGTTCACCGTTGCAAATGACGTTCAGTTTAAGAAAATCATGATGCCGATTCTTGATAAAGTCAAAGCGGAAGCAACCGGACCGGTTGCGGAAGGTGCGCAGAGAAGAACGGACTGGAGAGATCTTTTAATTGAGATGATCAAGAACCGTACGATTGTGAATGCCTATGCCGAGCAGAAGCGCAATCCGGATTTAGATAAAGGATTCGAAATGATGCGTACAACCGTAATCGCAAACCAGGGTGAAATCCGGAAGAATATTCAGGCGGCTAACCAAGTTGCAGCAAATCAACAGGGGGCAGTGAATCCGGTTGTTCAGGAGCCGAATCAGCCGCAGGCAGGCGGAGGCGCTCCGCATATTTAATAAAAATGATAAGTTGGATATCTTAAAGTTAAAGAAACATGTTACAGAAACGGAAGGACAAAAATATGCCGAAATACAAATTCCCAACTCACAATGAAATGCTGACTCAGATTATAGATCCTAAGGAACGTCTTTTGACTCCGAACGAGTTGAAAATGCTGAAATACAAATGCAAAGAGATAGAGAAAAAATACGGATTCATGATTCACGACCGGCAGGGATTCATGGCGGCGCTTCGTCTTCATATCCTTGGAACAACCGATTATACGCTCGATCAGGTTGTGGATTTAAGTAAAATGACGAAACATGAACTGCAGGATCATATAAACAGTTTCTTTAGTATGATGGACGATACGAAAGAAGGTTCATCCTTGGAAAGCTGCGCTAAGAAACTTGCAGAGATGCATAAAAAAGCATTTGCGAAAATCAAGAATTATAAATTCGACGGGATTCGTGCGGATAATATCGAATATATGGCGAAATCCCATCCGCTTGCTGCCGTATTACAAAGTCTTTATATAGAGCACTCGCAGAATATGCAGCGTCTTCGTAAAGGAAAAGTTTCCGATAAATTCGATTATACTTCGATTCGTCAGGCATATAACAGTGTGTATTCGCCGGAAGAGGCTTCCCTTGATGAAAATAAGCTGGGAGCAGGTGTGGATTTTTTTGCCAGAAATATTAACGCGGGCTGTTCGGATTATTTAACGGGAAATTATAAAAGTGCTGCCTGCCATCTTAATTTTCTGCGTAATTCCATTAAGAAATATGCAGGAAAAACAATGGGAGAGTTACCGTTAACGGCAACCGGTACCAGAAGAATTATTTCGGCGGATATTACATCATTCCGGCCGGATTTGAAAAACGACGTTTTTGAGGACTATGCAAACGGTGTCAGCAATACTTTTCCCGGTATCGGGGAACTTCCGGCTTTTGAAAAGGCAAAGGAAAATGAATTTGCTTTTGAAATGCTTAACGGAGGTATGAAGGATAATCTGAAAGGCTTCCTTAAGAATTCCATCTACACCTATTCTTCATATTTCCCGGAAAATTATGAGGATGATTTATTAAAACTTCCAGAAGAATCCGTGAAAGCACTGGAAATTGCATATCATAATACGTTCGAAAAGATTTACCGCGCAGCCGAGTACAGTGCCGCGGAGGGTTTGAATTTAAAACCCTGGGATCTGATATACACGAACGGCAAAAGTATTAAGGAGGCGGTCGGAAACCGTTATGCAAATTATTCTCCCGAAGAACAGGCTCTGGCTTACAGGCTGGAGGTAATGCGTCATGCCCTGAAACCGGAAGGAGTGACTTTAAAATATGCGGAGTATAAGCGAGACGAAAATGACGAACTGAAAGCTGCGATTTCCGATACGACATTTGATTATAAACCGCTTGCAAATCATTTTACATTCAACCTGAAAGCTTCAAACGGAGTCATTTCCATGGAATCTGCAAGAAGCTTCCTGGCTTCCCCCGTTCAGAATTTATCGAAGGCGCCTTTTAAGGATCAAAAGGACAAGTTACGCGACTTTTTTAATAACTATTATTTCCATCAGGAAGAGATTCTGAAAGCTCATAATATGGATCTTTTTGACTGTGTTTTTATCGGAGAAAAAACCGTTAATGAGATCTTTGAAGAAAAATATGCGAAATTAAGCAAAGACCTGCCGGAGGAAGATAAAAACGACCTTAAGATGCTTCTTGTGATTGCGGAAGGCTTCAATATCAACCGGCCGGTATTCTTTACCGACGTTAAACAGACTCCGGACGGAAGGCTTGAAAGAAGTATTGTTCCGGTTATTTTTGCCGGAGACGGAATAAAGACTGTCCGCGGTATGCAGATTGAAGGGACGGAAGAATCCGTTCGCACGAAGGCGGAAAACAGTTTAAACAACAGGAATCAGAAATACGCCGATATCGGAAAAGCAGAGAAAAAAGAATATGAAGCTGCGCTTAGATCCGTTATGGCGGAAAACATAAATACCTTCGGGCTGTTTTTCGGAAAACGTATT
>CADANR010000188.1 GCA_902789265.1 uncultured Lachnospiraceae bacterium
TCCGACTTCCTTCAGGGCTTTTTCATAAAGAACACCGAGCTGCTCAATTGCAACGTCTTTCGCCTCATGATATCTTTTGATTTCCGCTTCGGGGTCTTCGATTCTCTCACGCTTTACCTGGGAATCCTCTTTGGCATACACGCAGATTTTTCCGATTGCAATCCCGCCGAATACGGATTTTCCGCTATAAACTACCATATGCTTCTCCTTCATCATTCAAATCATACGGGTTACCTGTATCTCTCTGAAACAAATCTGCCTGCAGATCCGTTTACAGATTGGCTTCCATAAATGCTTTTACTTCTGCCATCAGTGCATCAGCCTCTGCACCCTCAAAGGAAAATTTAACGGAATCGCCCTGCTTTGCACCTAAGGACATAATTCCCATAACGCCCTTAAACGGAACTTCCTTATCGCCCTTTGCTACTTTAACAACACAGTCTCTTCCTTTGATCAGTTTGAACAGCTCCGTTGCGGGACGAGCATGAATTCCGTGTACATCCTTAATTACATAATCAAAACTTGCCATAATAAAAACCCTCCTTATATTTTTTGTTTACCTTTATAATTTATTTTATATTGTGTTTTTACTTTCCGTTTTTCCCGGTTTTGATTTCTTATTTTTCAGCCGGTTTCTTCAAAATTCCGAGTAAGAAGCAGGTTACGGCACTTCCGATTAACCATGCTACTACATAAAGAAGCGGGTGACCTACGGTTGCAAAAACAAATACACCGCCGTGAGGAGCCATCAAAGTACATTTAAAGAGTGCTGCAAGAAGTCCTGCCACACCTGCGCCTACCATAGTGCAGGGAATTACATGAAGCGGATCTGCCGCTGCGAAGGGAATCGCACCTTCCGTAATGAAGGATGCACCCATAACCAGGTTGGATACCGCGGAACCTCTTTCTGCCTTCGTAAACTTCTTCGGGAAAATGAAGCATGCAAGTGCAATTCCGATAGGAGGAACCATACCGCCGACCATAACTGCTGCCATTGCAATGTATGCCATTTGCTGGAATGCCGGATTGGTGGAAAGTGCTGCCTGCGCCAGCATACCGGTACCGAATACATAAGCGGCTTTGTTGATCGGACCGCCCATATCAATTGCCATCATGGCACCCAGAATAAGTCCCATCAGCCAAACCATGTTTGCGCTTCCGATAGCGGTAAGTGCATTTGAAAGACCGGTATTAATCAGTCCGATTACGGGATTTAAAACGAAGCACATAATCACGCCTTCACAGAAAATACCGACAAGCGGGTAAATCAGGGTAGGCTTTAAACCGTCAAGTGCAGCCGGTAATTTTTCACCGATCTTCTGAAGACCGAGTACCAGAAATCCTGCAAGGAAACCTGCTGCAATACCGCCTAAGAAACCGGATACGGTATTACCGCCGTCAGGCTGCTGGAATGCAAATTTCATCAAAAACTGTCCGAAACCGCCGACTGCCTTTCCGTCCATTAACGTTCCGGATGCAAAACCGAAGTTGGAAAGAATTGCATTTCCGTTTGCGGCAAGAATACCTCCTACAAAACCAACCGCAAGACCGGGACGGTCTGCAATTGCATATGCGATATAACCTGCGAGAACCGGAACCATCAGACCCATTGCCAGTCCGCCGACATATTTCAGGAATGCCGCAAGCGGTGTGATGCTGCCGAAATCTCCGCCGCCGGTTGCACCGTATCCGGCAATCGTATCAACAAGGAATGCAAGTGCCACTAAAATACCGCCGCCGATAACGAACGGAAGCATATGGGATACACCGCTCATCAGCCAGGTATAAACTTTATGTCCTACGCCGCTCTTTTCGGAAGACTTGCTCTCGCCTGCTTCCTCGGCTCCGCCGCCGTTAAATACGGGCGCATTTCCCGACAATGCAAGGGAAACGAGTTCGTCGGCCTTATTGATTCCGTCTGCAACCTTTCGCTGAATGACTTTCTTTCCCGCAAAACGTTCCATCGGAACTTTCGCATCAGCGGTTACGATTACGCAAAGTGCATCTTTAATATCATCCGCGGTCAGTGTATTCTTTGCACCCGAAGATCCTCTGGTTTCGATTTTAATCGGGATTCCTGCTTTGGATGCTGCCTTCTCCAGTCCTTCTGCTGCCATATAGGTGTGTGCAATACCGGTCGGACAGCTTGTTACCGCTACCAGATACCTGCTTCCTGCATCAATTACCACATCTGCAAGACCTTCATCCACGCTCTTCTTTTCTTCGTCCGCCTTGTCAATGACTGCGAGGAATTCATCCACGTCTTTAGCATTGATCAGGTTGTTTCGAAAATCCTCATCCATCAGCATCATGGATAATTTACTCATTACATCCAGATGAACATTGTCCTTGGTATCGGGTGCCGCAATTAAGAAAAGGATATTGACAGGTTCGTCATCGAGTGCTTCGTAATCCACACCGTCCTTAATAATCATTGCCGCAAGTCCGGGCTTATCGATGCAGTCACCTTTTCCGTGAGGAATTGCAATTCCTTCTCCGACACCTGTCGTGCTTTCTTCTTCTCTTGCGTAAACAAGTGCCCGGTAAGCTTCCTTATCCTGAACTTTTCCGCTTGCCGCCATGAGTTCTACCGCCATGTCCATGGCTTCCTTTTTGGATTTCGGCGCCGCATTCAGATCAACGCTCCGCTTATCCAGAAGTTCCGTAATTCTCATACCCTCTCCTCCTTTTCTTTTTTGCTTTTTGTTCTGTTTCCTTTTGTTTCTTTTTTGTCACTATGTCTGCCGCCCGATCAGTG
>CADANR010000189.1 GCA_902789265.1 uncultured Lachnospiraceae bacterium
GATTCTTCAGAAAAAACGGGAGGATTATGCCGATCCGGATAATGCAAGAAGACTCATTTACAATCGTGCATTTGAACTTGCATCGAATGAATCAAAGAGTAAGGAGATGGAACTTTTCAATGACCGTATGAAAAGAATTAAACTTTTCGGTAAGGTTGCAAGTCCCGAAAGCAAAGTATATCTGGATAAAATCTATTCCTTCATGAGTCCGTTGGAACCGGAGCTTCTCAATATATGCTTTAAGATTGATGCGAATCGCTTAGCTGCCAGTCTTACAAACGATGAACAGTTAAAGGCTGAATTTATACAGAAGGCGGAAGAGCTTACAAAGAGTCCGGTATATCAGGATTATGAAAACTTTATGCTTGGTCTGGAATATGCGTACGGAATTAAGAGGACTCCGCAGAATGTACTTGATGTTTTTAAAGACAGCAAACTGGAAACATTCTTTGAAGAAAAAACCGGTATGCATCTTCTTTTGATGCCGTTGGAAGCAGAGTTTAGAACCCAGTCAAATACAAGATTTTATCGTCCGCTTGAAATAAAACTTGATTTTACAAATGACGAAAAGGAAGATATTGAGACTGCAAAAGATATTCTGAAAGCTGTATATACTGCGGCAAGACTAGGTCTTAATGCACATTTAAATAATGCGGATTCCAACAGAATCGGAAGGCGAATTCTGATTGACGGAAGGGTTGCCGATAATTTCACGGATGCAAATTTCGATAACATTGGGAACAATCCGGAAGCATATGAATCCTATTTGACGAAAATCGCTGAGAAACTGGTAAATGCGGCGAAGGACGGTAAGCCGGTTGATTTCTACGTTATGGCGGACAGAACGGATAAAGAAGAATTATCTTCGGTTCCGATTCGGGTTACGGCAAATAACGCAAAAAAATTATCCGTGAATACAATTCAGGCAAATGAGCAACTGCAAAGAAATGCACACAATGCGTTAATGACTGCCACTCGTCATAAAAATCAAAACAAAGAAGAAATTGCAAGAGCAAATCAATATCGTGAGGATCACAAAGTTGAATTTTATAACGGAATTTTGAGAGTTATGGCGCACGAAGGATCCGATTTCGGCATTGTTTTTTATGGTATGCCAATGCTTTATAAGTATTATCCCGAAGGAGTTCCGCAACCAAAATTCGATAATCTCAAAAAATATGATAATGTCAAAAATATCGGTGAAATCCGATCAGTACGCGCCTTTCCGTACAACTATATTCTGATCCGGCTTTGTGAAGAATCCGAACAACTGAGGAAAGAGGGAAAGCAGGGATATAAACTTGACGATATTCTGAGTATGAACGGCTTAGAAGACAGAAAGAGATTCTATGCCGATGAATATAAAAGAATTTGTGATACCTATGGTACCGTAGAAATAAATAAGAATTTAGTATCCGGATGCAAGGCGGCATTAAATATATTTTACAGAGAGCATCCTTTAGACAGGATCCTTTCGGATAAAGAGGAGAGAAATAAAGCGTATCTCGGAATGCACTCCTATCTTTTGGATGCACTTCGTGATATTTACCAGGAATTGGAAGTAGAAGGAAAGGCAGCATCGCAAGGTTTCAATACATCCAATCCCAAGTTGCAGATGGAACTTGGTTTGTTTAAGTCTGAAACAGAAAGAAACAGATTTATTAATGATATATCCGGATTTGACAGAGCTACAACCAGTTGTGCCAAATGCGATATAGAAGACAGACTCTGGGCACAGAATCCGTCAAAAGGCTTTGAACCGGATCATAATCCGTTCTATTATCATGTATTAAATGACTGGTTACTTCAGGTTATGCAGGCCAACGTGAAATCAGGAATGCATTATGAAACGGAACGTCTCTCAGAATACAACAAATATTTTATGGCCAACTTCAGCAATTTCCTGAATGTACCCGCAATTCGGAATTTTTTGTCCCGCCCCGATTTACCGCAGATTATTACCGAAGGAAGAATCGGTGATTATATTTATGTCGATTTTGATTCCTGCACGGAAGCAATTGACAACGATTTGACGTTCAATCCGGCGGCGCATGTTTATGTTCTGGATCCTGCCAATCCGCAGTTAAAAGCAGATGTATTAAATGCTTCCTTGGAAAGGTCCATGGACAGAATCGAAACATTTGCTTTCGGTAAAAACTTCTTATGGGAGACAAGAGATTTACAGAATTTGGACAATGAAGAGGAACTTGCCCGGATTTATGATGCAACATTTGGTCGTATCTATAAGCGGACCGCCGCAAGTCAGTATTTAAGAGAACATCCCGGTATGTTAGACATCGATATGGTTCGTATCGGAGTAAGGTCTGCGGGGGATTATTTTAATATTCCCAGATCGGCTGAAGGAGTTCCGTATACCCCCGAACAGGCAAAACATATTAAAGCAGAGATTGTCAGACTGTTAATCAATGATCCCCAGGCGCCGTTATCCTATGATGTGATTCGTTTTGATGCACAGAAGAATCCGCAGATTACCGGTTCACAGATTATTTTTAATCCTTCTTATATGGAACGTGCAATCCTGGAATATCCTTACTTAAAAGATATTTATAAATTCAAAAATCATGAAATTACAAGCGGACATGTTGCTAACGCAAATAGCATTACCGAGGAAGAGTGGGAATATCATTATAATACCTCACTTCGTAAAGCATTTTCCAATCTTATACCGGTAGAACAGGTAAAGAGCTTTGATGACTGTTTGCCGATGTCGATGAGAATCGCTGAACAGGATAAA
>CADANR010000190.1 GCA_902789265.1 uncultured Lachnospiraceae bacterium
CATCTGCCGCAGTTGATACATGCGGTTTCATTTGCATGGGAAACATCATCATGGCTTAAGCAAAGAAGCGCAGAACTTGTCTTGGTACAGGGTACATTCGTATCAAAAATCGCAAAGCCCATCATGGGACCGCCGGATACGATTTTTTCAGGCTCTTTGACAAAGCCGCCTGCTTCTTCAATAAGCTCCGCATAATTGGTTCCGATACGAACCGAGAAATTCACCGGATCCTTAATGCAGTCGCCCGTTACGGTAACGATTCTGTGCATCAGGGGACGTCCGAGTTTTACTGCGTTATAGATGGAAATAATGGTATCCACGTTATTAACCACGCAACCTGCATCAGCGGGAAGCATGGAAGAATTGATGGCACGGCCGGTTGTCGCATAAATCAGCTGACGTTCCGCACCCTGCGGATATTTCGTCTTTAATGGAATTACCGTGATACGTTCCAGATTATTGTCTTTGACAATCTTTTTCAGAATCTGAATACAGTCCGGTTTATTGTCTTCAACTGCAAGAATACCTCTGGCATTATCAAAAAGACGTAAAATAATGGAAAGACCTTCCACGAGTTTTTCCGGTTCTTCGATCATCTTGCGATAATCGGAAGTAAGATAAGGCTCACACTCCGAACAGTTTGCGATGACGAAATCAATCTTATCCGGTTCCTTCGGAGAAAGTTTTACATGTGTCGGGAATCCGGCACCGCCCATTCCGACAATACCGCCCTCCTTAATCAGATTGATGATTTCTTCCTTGAGCAAAACCTCTACGGGTTTCGGCTCCTTGAATTCCACTTCTTCGTACTGTCCGTCATTCTCAATGACGATACTCATTACATTGTCGCCGGTAATGACACGTCTGGGTTCGATTGCTTTCACCGTACCCGAAACGGTTGCATAAATCGGGGAGGACACGAAGCCTCCTGCTTCGGCGATTTTCTGACCAATGAGTACATGATCGCCCTTTTCCACAATTGCACCGGCAGGTGCGCCGATGTGCTGGGAAAGCGGATAAACTAAATCACCCTTCGGCTCGTCATAGGGCCGGATGGGCTTATCCTTGGACAATTCTTTTCCCTCATAGGGATGAATGCCCCCGCGGAAAGTAAACCTAGCCATTTTAAATTCTCCTTAACTGCAAATTACAAAAACTCTACTTATTAAAATGTATTCAAAACACACCATTGTCTATTCTACGTATTTTTTGTCAAATTATCCATATTCGAAATGTAAAAAGAATTGCAAAAAATCAGCATTTTTTGTGCAATTCATCAAAAAATATGCTAAAATATATTTGTTTCTTTTTCATGGCATATAAATATCGCCATGAAATGCAAATAATGTCGGTTTGCGGATATGCAAATTGCGGATATGCTTTGATTATTATTTGGAGGAAATCAGTATGAAAACTATCTTAAACGACTTAGGGGATATTGCCCCTTCTTATCCTGTGGAAAATCTTGAAGATCCGGACAAAATCCTGTTTCTGGATATCGAAACGACCGGTTTTACGGCGAAAAGTTCCAATCTTTACATGATCGGCTGTGCATACCACGAAAATGATGAATGGCATACAATTCAGTGGCTTGCAGAGAATTATGACGAAGAAGTTATGGTTTTAAATGCATTCCTTGAATACTGCTTAAACTACAATTTCATCGTTCATTTCAACGGAAACCGTTTCGATCTTCCCTACATTACCCAGAAATGCGAAATGTACGGCATCCCCTTCCAGTTTGACGACTTCAAGGGCGTGGATTTATATAAGCGCATCAAACCATACAAGAATTTCTTAAAGCTTGAAAACTGCAAACAGACAACAATTGAAACATTCCTTGGAGTGAAGCGCGATGACCAGTATACCGGCGGCGAACTGATTAATTTCTATCACGACTACGCCTGCAATCATGATGAAGAAAATGAACGTCTTTTACTTCTTCATAACAAGGAAGACTTAATCGGCATGCTCGATTTACTCTCCGTAATGGGCATCTCCGATTTATTCAATCTTCCGATTCGTGTCATGAAGGTTCAGGCGAATTATTATAACGATTACAACAACAAAAAACGCCAGGAACTTGTCCTGAATTTGCGTTTCCTTTCCGAGATTCCCGTGCCGATCAGTTATTCCGCGAACGGCTGCTATTTTACCGGAAACGGTGTAAACGGAGTCTTGAAGGTGCCTCTTTACGAGGAAGAAATGAAATACTATTACTCCAACTACAGGGATTACTACTACCTTCCCGAGGAGGATATGGCAATTCACAAATCCGTTGCGGCATCGGTTGATCCGGACCACCGCCGTCAGGCAACCGCAGCGACCTGCTACACCAGAAAGGTATCCTCCTATCTGCCGCAGTGGGAGCCGTTATTCACGCCGTTCTTCAAACGAAGCTACCGCGACCGCGACTATTTCTTCGAACTCACCGATGAGTTCAAAACGAGCCGCAAATCCTTCAATGATTATGCGGAGCATGTGCTGCAGAATATGGTAATTGCGGAGGATGAAATCCGCTAGATTTAAAAAATAACAGGGGATTATTCCCCTGTTATTTTTTTTAGTATTTATTACGCTCCCGATTGTATAATGAAATTACTACTTCTCGTAAAAGAATGATGCAATTCTAGTATATCCGATATCCTTATAGTTCACCACCTGCTCGGTGTTTCCCAGGAAAAGCACGCCTCCCCTGGTTAAGCTCTTATAATATTGACGGAAAATCTCGTCCTTCTTCTCTT
>CADANR010000191.1 GCA_902789265.1 uncultured Lachnospiraceae bacterium
TCCTGATAATAGGGTTATGTATCTTAAGGTAGAGCGCGTTATTCCGGGATATCACGCCACCGTGGTTGTAGAACCGGCTACTGCTGAGGAAATGCCCCCGGTTTGACATAACACTACAATCGAGTAGTAAGTTTATCCGAAATTAGAATTCCGAAGGTCATTTTCGACAGATGCATAAAATCATGAATAATTATAAAATTCGATGCGCATCAAGGAAAGAATTCACTAGTTTAGAGGCATTATGTAAAATGGTTGGGAGGAATTGCCAAATCATATTATAATAATGTTAATGGAAGTTATTCTGTATCTGGTATACAGAATAATAACGTACACAAAATATAATACCAATACGATACACCAAAAATAGTGTATCGTTCAACTGAAGGGAGCGAATCACAGATGCGGTTAATGAAGAAAGTTACGGCAGTTTTCATCCTTATTATGTGCATCATTCCGGCCGGCGCGGGATGTACGGCGAAACAACCGGATGAAGCAATGCAACGATTAACCAATCGTTACAACGATTCCTTTACGTACATCGGTTATTACGAAGATTTTCCAAGGGCCGATTATGTTTATCAGTTTAAAAGTTCCAAATATCCCGGTTACCCGATAGAAGTAGGATTCAATAAAGACCCGTATTCCTGGCTGCCTTCGTATGAAGTTACCGACAATTACCAGGCAATTCGCTTCGAATCGGATATGATTTCGCTTGTGGACGGAGCCGCTCAAAAGGTGTTTATCAATGAAAAATACAGGCTTGGAGAATATGAATATATACTGACGGATTATCCGGTGTGTGCTACTTTGGACGAATATATGAAGCATGCATCGGCCATACTGAGCCTGGTGGTTTATTATGATCTTAATGCGGAAGGTTCCTATACGGCAGACGATTTCAGACAGATGCTGGAAGATGAAATTCCGGACGGAAGTGGTCATATATGGGTGTATGTATATTTTGAAACTAACGACCCCAATCCTGATAAAATGTCTTATGATCAGATGAGAGATTTTGTCATTTATGAAAAGTATGACAAGATGGTTGTTTTGAATCGCTGATGGTGAGCGCGGTGTACTGCAGAACAGGGAGCATTTTAACCAATACGATACACCCAAAATAGTGTATCGTTCAACACTGAGGAGA
The DNA here is from genome assembly GCA_902789265.1 of uncultured Lachnospiraceae bacterium. Lineage (GTDB taxonomy): Bacteria > Bacillota > Clostridia > Lachnospirales > Lachnospiraceae > UBA3766. Next base: position 1,148 of record CADANR010000191.1, read on the forward strand.
ATTAAGAGATAAGACGTTGGAAGGGCTAATAAAGGGGATTTTAGATTATGTTTTTATAAGATAATTACAGTTTACCGCAATAGATAGTTTTATAGAGATAGAAATGGGAACAGTTAGCTTAGGAAAAGACAATTTTGAAATTCATAGCGTAGATCAAGTATTGCAAATAATCAAAAATGCAATGTCGGATGAAAAGGAAATATGGATTAGTGGAGATAACGAATATCCAAGTATGGCTATAAGTTTGAACGGGGAATATGCGGCAATCACATATTTTCAATCCGACAATGGTGAAATGTGGCTTTCATACAATGAAAAAAATCAGAAAGTTGTTACATTTTTAGCCGGTGGAGAAGAGTGGATACCAGAACCGAATGCTATTATTGGGATAAATGATATGCTTTCTTGTGTAAAGGAATTTCTTTCTTCCTACGAAAGACCATCCTGCATTTCTTGGCAGGAATTATAAAAGATAATTACATTTTTTCTCAATAGCACTTGGTCAATTAAACCAAGATAAAAGTCGAAGGAAATTTAGATGTGTGCATAAAAAAGTGCATATTTATACTATATTCTAACGGCATCATAGTAAAGAAAAATGCGATATAACTTACAAACTATATTTCAATAATGGTCAATAAAAAACAGCCACCTTATTCGTATATTGTATGTAGGAAGTTTTACAATACGAAAGGGGCGAAAAAAATGAAAAGAAGAGGAATTGTGCTTGGACTGATTTGTGTCCTTCTGATGAGCGGATGTACGAAGAATATGACAGGTAATCCGGTCGGTGGAAATGTTTCGGATACATCGGAGGTTCCTTCTGCGACAGTGACGGATTTAGGAGTATCAAATAGCATTGAGAAACCCTTGACGGAAACCGAGGAACAAATTGTGGAAGGTGCCTATGTTAACAGTTTCAGCTGTGGCTATTTAAGTGGAGATCTCGTACCGGACCAGTATACAATGTATCTGGTGACCAATGAAGAAGAACTTGCATATGCGGAATGTTATCTCGGAATGCAGATTCCGTTAAATGTGGATGATTTTTCTGGTTTTAATATTGGCCTTGCGGAAGAATTTCAGAAAATGAAGGAAGCCTATCCGATTTCGGATTACAATTATCTTCTCTATTATAGTGAATACAGTCAGGGCGGACATTACCATCATTCGGATTCCGTGGTGTTTAACGAAGACAGAATCTATTTTCATTATGATGAGGTGAGATCTCCCGAAGGCGAAGTCGGCACGGATGTGATGGAAGGCGATTTTGACATGGCGGCGGTTCCGAAGGCGTTTTTTGAAGGAAAGAACTTCAAAAATACGAAAAGATACGGAATTCTGCTTACCGAAGAAGGTACTGCCGACAACGAAGTGGAAGAAGGATGGTGTGCCAAATTCGAGTACGGCAATCCGGATTTCGTCAATGAAACCTTTGTTTATTTTACCGAAGATGGCTACAAATGTGTCAATGCTCATAATGCATATATTCTGGGCACATCGAAATGGGAAAGATGGATGGATTATTACGATTTTAGATAAAGTGGATGTTTCGGAAATGCAGGAACCTGCGTCAAAAGTATCACAGCAAGATGCAAATACTCCCGATACATCTACAGATAAAGCTATAAAAGTAGTATGGAGTAACATTTATTATTGGGCTATGGGAAGTGACTATGTATATATAGATTCAGATGGATATATTTATGCGGAGCACGAGATGGAGGAACCCTTGTTCAGTCCATTTGGGGCATGTGATGAAACTTATACAGGGAAGAAGTTTACGGAAGAAGAGTTTAATGCGTTCCTCGAATTAAAATATGATGATGAGGTTGCTCAGAAAGAGGTGCTAAGCAAAAAGGGTATTAAATTCGGAAAATAACCGATTTTACCATACAACATTAAACGAAACATCCGGTTCCTGCGTACTATAGTCAACAAATATACTTACATTATAAAAACCATCATGTTCCGG
>CADANR010000192.1 GCA_902789265.1 uncultured Lachnospiraceae bacterium
TGTAACAAGAACCGTTGAAAAAAGGAAAACGACAAGGATAATCGTATATATGCATGCCTCAAAACGAAGCATAAAGAAATTTCTTTTCTCGTTTTTAACGCCGTTGACGGCATTTAACCCTCTGGTAATAGCCTGCATTCCCTTTCCGGCGGACCAGATTAAGAAAATACCGGAAATAACCATAAATAGCGGGCCTTTGTCTTCATAGACCTGCAGCGTTACCGCTTCTACAAAGCTGTTTAAATTCGTCGGGAGAATAAACGAAAGAAACTCGTTAATCTGCTCCTGTTTCAGGGGCGTATACGGGATAATCGTTAATACAAGCGCAATCAAAGGGATGATAGATAAAAACAAATAAAAGGAAGATGCCGCGGCATGCGCAGACACTTCCAATTCTTTGTACATCAGGCTGAACTTCTGTAATTCGAAAGAAGCTTTTTTGAAAAATTCCTTCATGTTCTGTAATCTCTGTAAAGAAGTCTCTTTCTATCGAATATCCCCATGCTAGTTTTTTGACAAAAAGAAAGCCCGAAATGCAGATCTAGTATTTTGACTCCTAGCAATATGGCTAGGTGGTTATCCGCAACCCTGTTTCTGCCTTCCACTGAAATCCTGTGAGGCCTGACATACGCAGAATATTTTGGAATACCGTTTAAAGTGATGTAGGATCAAAATCACTAGATGCGCCCACATCTCGAGGCAATTTCATTATACAAAAAATCGTTATGTAAATCAACTGTTTTTATAAAAATAATCTGTTTTTTTATTATATTTTCAATGCTGATTTTTGTTTATTTTTTCACATTTCTCTTTACTCAAATAAACTTGTTTTACATATGATTTTATGGTAAAATATTGCTTGCACTTGTTAACATAAAAATTATACAAAAAGGGGAATTGCATGATTTTAAACAAGAACAACACCAATGACATTACGGAAGTAACTCCGGAAATCATCAATCTGGCGAAACGCGTTGAAGAAACCAGCATTATCGAAAACGAACTTTTCACCAAATACGAAGTAAAAAGAGGTCTTCGTGATTTAAACGGTAAGGGTGTGCTTGCAGGTCTTACCCATATTTCCGATGTCCGCGCAAATAAACTTGTAAACGGCGAGCAGGTTCCCACACATGGCGAGCTCTTCTATCGCGGGTACAATGTAAAAGATCTGGTTGCCGGATTTTCGGCTGACAACCGCTTCGGTTTCGAGGAAGTAGCTTATCTTCTTTTGTTCGACAAGCTTCCGAATCCGGAAGAACTCGCAGCATTTAAAAATATCTTAGGTGAATACCGCTCACTTCCCACAAGTTTCGTGCGCGATATTATCATGAAAGCACCGAGTACCGATATGATGAATACGCTTGCAAGATCCGTTCTGACATTGTATTCCTATGACTATCGTGCAGATGATACTTCCCTTCCGAACGTTCTAAGACAGTGTCTTCAGTTAATTGCACTCTTTCCGGAGTTTGCAATTTACGGTTATCAGGCATTCAATCATTATCACGAGGGAGAAAGTCTTTATATTCACCCGCCTGTACCGGAATTATCGACTGCGGAGAATATTCTGCACCTTCTTCGTCCGGACAGCAAGTATACTCCTTTGGAAGCAAAGCTTCTTGATATCGCTTTGGTTCTCCATATGGAGCACGGCGGCGGTAACAATTCCACCTTTACAACACATGTTGTAACTTCATCATTAACTGATACCTACTCTGCCATCGCAGCCGCAATCGGTTCCTTAAAAGGCCCCCGTCACGGCGGTGCCAATATCAAAGTGGTTCAGATGTTTGAAGACATGAAGCGAAATGTCAAAGACTGGGCTGATGAAGATGAAGTATCCGCTTACCTTAGAAAACTATTACACAAAGAAGCTTTTGACCATGCCGGTTTGATTTACGGTGTAGGTCATGCGATTTATTCAAAATCCGACCCGAGAGCCCTGGTATTAAAAAGCCACGTGGAAGCACTCTCCCATGAAAAAGGTCTGGATGAAGAATTCGCTTTGTATTCCTTAGTAGAACGTCTCGCTCCGGAAATCATTTCTTCCGAGCGCAAAATGTATAAGGGCGTTTCCATTAACGTGGACTTCTATTCCGGATTCGTATATAACATGCTGAATCTCCCGGCTGAGCTTTTCACTCCGATGTTCGCCATCGCCAGAATCGTCGGTTGGAGTGCACACCGCATGGAAGAACTTGCAAACAACGGAAAGATTATCCGTCCTGCTTATAAGCCGATTATGGAAGACAAGGAATACGTTCCGATGGAAACAAGATAAACGTAAATTAATTACGGCTCATGGGAATCATTCGACGGGGATTCGGATGCAGTGGCAACTCACCCCTTTCGAACAATTTCCATGAGCCGTTTTTTAATTATACTCTACGGACATCGCCGCGGTCGCTTACAATTCGATACCCCGCCTTCTTAACACGCAGTTCCAGGCAGCCTTTACACTCTGCCGCTTCTTCTCCCGTACAGATCTTATTATCATAAAGTTCATACTGTTTCCTGAAACGAACCGGTGATAAATTCGGCATTACAACGTTTGCGCCGTGCTGAAGTCCCAGTTCTCTTCCGTTCGGGGAAATCGTACCGAGTGCGGTGGTTGAAGGAAGAAGTACATAGGGGAACATCAGTCGTAATATACTTAAGATTCTTAATGTCAGTTCCAGGAACATCAGTCGTAATATACTTAAGATTCTTAATGTCAGTTCCAGACTTCCCGCCGGTTCATCCTTAAAAATCGTATCCTTATGGGGGATAAACGGTCCGATTCCGATCATATCCGGTTTCAGTTCCTGCAAGAACCGAAAGTCTGCCAAAATGCATTTATCCGTCTGCCCTGGTGATCCCACCATAAATCCGGCACCAACCTGAAAGCCGAGATCTTTTAAATCATAAAGGCACTGTTTTCTGTGCGACAGTGACAATTCTTCGGGGTGAAGAATTCTGTAATGTTCCTCCGTGGCAGTCTCGTGACGAAGCAGATAACGGTCTGCTCCGGCTTCCTTAAATTTCCGATAGGATTCCTTTTCCCGTTCTCCGATGGAAAGTGTTACTGCAGCCTCCGGATA
>CADANR010000193.1 GCA_902789265.1 uncultured Lachnospiraceae bacterium
TCTCTTCGGAATTATAGGTATCATCTTCCACCGGATACTCATTTACCCATTTTAAGACATTTACGAATTCCTCAGAATCGAAATGACATTCTCCTGTAGCGGTGTCATAATAAGTATCTCCTGAATATGCGATAAAGGTAGTTAAAAGATCGCCTTTTGTAGAGGACGCAAAACCATGTCCTTCACAGTCGTATTTCTTTTCAAGATCAATAACTTCCTGCATGGTAAGACCTTTTCTGCCTTCCAGAATGGAACTCTTCGCTGCAACGTAAGCCAGTGAGAAAGAGGGATAAATTGTGTATAATTTACCGTCATGGGTACCTACTTCCAAAATATTCGCAAGATAATCATCTTTGTTAATTCCGCTTTTCTCAAAATACGGGTTTAAATCTTCAAATACATTCTTATTCATATAAATCCCGGGGTTGAACATATTACTTGTAATAATGATGTCCGGTCCGGTTCCGGAAAGAATATCGTTTCTAAACTGTCTTTCCGGTGCGCTGAAGTCATCATCGGTATAATAATCTTCGTAATCATATAAACGAATCTTGTACTCATCGCTTGCTTTGTTGAATTCAAGCACATGCTTTTTGATCTGGCTGTTGGCAGAATAAATGCTGCCCATGGTAATAATCTTTTTATCCTTAATCTGATCAGCCGGGACCTTCTTATAAATACCGGTGGGATCAATATCGTCATAGCCGCCAATCAGTAAAACGGTTTCCTCATCAAGGACAAGGCAGTAATTAACGGTATTGGAAATGATGTCCGAATCCATATAATCCATAACGAGTTTTTCCGTAACATCGGTTCCGTTTATATCATATGTTTTAACTCCCTTTTCCGTGTTGCCTTCAAGATCGTGGGCGTTACTTTCATGGAAGGAAAATCCGCCGTCAAGAGCTGAATTACCGAGATTAATTACTGTGGACTTACCTTCTTCCGGGAATATTTCAGCAAGCGTTGAAGAATAGGTGTCATCAAGATATGCTGCAAATACTCTTCCGCTTTTCGTTCCGATGATACTGTTTAAGTACTTCATGGTATCGATTCTGACCTGACCCTTTTTCTTTAATTCCTGATTGAAAAAGGTAAGCGTGGTATCATCGAATAGTGCAACGGAACCGTCCGGAGTTACAAAGGAACGTTCAACATTGCTGATATCCTTTGTATCAATCTCCGTTCTTGAAAGCTCCTTTCCGTCGAGAGAGACTTTCACGAAGAAATATGATTCACTGCCGTCGTCAATGTTCATGCTTCTGATAAGAAGACCTAAATTTCCGTCGGCAAGAAGTTCACATCCTTGAAAGTTCTGGCTTTCGTTTGCAGGATACTCCGTGGTGTAAACTACGAGATTTCCAACATTTCCTTCTTTATCACCGATTTTCCATGCACAGGAGGAAGATGAAGTAGTTTCTCTGTCCTCAGTAACCTCTGATGTTTCAGTATCTTCGGTTGCTTCAGTATCTTCTGTTTCTTCCTTTGCTTCCGTCGTTTCTGTATCTTCTGTGTTTCCCTCAGCATCAGAAGCATCTTCCGTCTCTGCAATTTCCGTATCCGCTTCCTCGGTTTCCAAGTCAATCTCTTCACCGTAATCTTCATAATCATCACCGGAAGAATAACCGGATGCAAAATAAATAATCTGGTCACCATTTAACATAGCTTTTTCAACATAGCCCAAATCATCCCCTAACGCAATTTCCTTGTCAAAGCGATATACCGCTTCTTTGGATGCTTCCGTATTGGATGCTTCGGCTGCAAGCCCGGATACATTTCCGGTACCGCCCTGCTGGTTTTTCTTGTTACAGGAAGCCATAGATACCATCAATCCGGCTGCAAGGATTACGCAAAAGCTTCTTTTCAGAATTCTTTTCCCCTTGTTCATTTCAAATTTCCCTCTTTCTTTCCCCGTCCCATGCCTTCGGGACAGAACAACTATCTCTTTTTTTCTCTACAGTATGCATTATATCTGCAGTAAATACAAAAAAAAATACACAAAAGGATGATTTTGTCCAACAAATGTCCAACACTCTTGTGCATCTTGTACATATTTGCATATATTCGTTGTGCAGAATGTTTTCTATCTGCGTTTTTTCTTGACCTTCGGGTCTCCGTACATTTCAATATCTCTGATTAAAATTTCTTCTTCCTTGATTACGCCGCCCGTACGTTTGCGATTTTTCCTCTTTTCATTAAAATCACCGAAATAAACATTCAGAAGTGCGCCCGCAAAAAATATGGTCATAATGGAAAACGTCCAGATCATTGTAATCACGATGGTTGCCATGGAACCGTAGATGGAAAAGCCATGGAAATGCTCGAGATAGTAAGAAAATGCCCAGGAAAACAGGGAACATGTAATGCCTGCAAAAAGTGCGCCGCGCCACATTTTATGCGGAAGATGCTTTCGGTAAGGCACCCAGCCGTAAAGGATACAGAAAAATCCCGTAAACGCAATCCACTCCACCAGATAACGGTTATTCAGGAGATGCACATAAAGGCTTAAATCAATATGAAACACCGTCATAATCCGGGTTAAAATAGATCTGGCAAGGAATGTAACAAGAACCGTTGAAAAAAGGAAAACGACAAGGATAATCGTATATATGCATGCCTCAAAACGAAGCATAAAGAAATTTCTTTTCTCGTTTTTAAC
>CADANR010000194.1 GCA_902789265.1 uncultured Lachnospiraceae bacterium
CCACTCCACATGGATGGCCTTCTTCGGATTGTGTTTCGCGATGGTTTCTATGATTTCTGAAGACGGGGTTCCCGGATAGCCGCATGCGACATTCACTCCGGCGGCAATGGCACCTAAGGCAATCGCCTGATTCCCCATGACATATTCTTTTTTCATAACCCTTCTCCTGTTAAAATTCCAAAATCCCTATTATTATACCACAAAAATCGAGTAGGGTGGAATTAATTCACACCCTACTCGCGCTTGTATTCCCACATATTTTTCTTTAAATCAGAAACTCGTCCTTCACGGCGCTCTTCAATGTCCAAATCCGGATAAATGCATCTCCTCTGTTACACTTCATATAACTTTCTTCCTCCGTCGGAAAGACTCTGGAGGTAAATACTGCATCTCCGTCGTTTACAAAAATCTCCACCGAACTTCTGTCAATGTAAATTCGAAGCTGAGTCAGTCCGTCCGGCAAAGGTCTTGTTCTGGATTCGCCGTGCGAAACATTAAACCGCTTCTTCATACCGCTTTTATCCACGGTAATCTCTTTTACTGCATCATCATAAACAATCCGGATTCCGCCTTCTCCGGCCTGGTTTGTAAACAAAGCGAATTCACAATCGCCCGGACGAACATCGAGAGTAATTTCCGAAGCACCGGGAATAACAATGCACCCGTTTTCATTTTCTTTCACGGGGATTCTTTCATCACGGAGTTTTTTTAATTCCGGCAACGGTTTCTGAATCAGTCTTCTTCCGCGTACCGTAAGTTCTCTCGGAAGTGTCAGACACCCCGACCAGTCCTCTTCATCCGTTGGATAAGAAGCATCCGGAAGTCCCATCCACGCAATTAAAATCGCCTTATCCTCTTCTTCCACGTTGTTTGCGCATGCTGCCGCATAGGAATCAAATCCGAAATCCAACACATGGAAATCGCCGCTCGGCACAAAAGTAAGCGTATCCCAGTCCATCAAACCCAGGATATATCCGTTATGATGAATACTGTCTCCCCTTCCGGGCAGTTTTAAATTCTGCGGACAGAACATTAATACATCTCTTCCGCCGATATGCTCAATCGAAGGACATTCCCACATACTTCCGAAATCCTCGAATCCGGGAACTTTCAGTTCTCCCGCAAAAGTCCATCCGTGTAAAAGATCCTTCGATTTGTAAATCAGAATACATCCTTTTTTCTCTTTATTCTGTGCACCGAGAATGATGTAATAACAGTTCTGTTCCGGAAGCGCAATGATTTTCGGGTCTCTCTGATGTTCCGTATAATCCGGGTGTTCGCCGAATAGCGGCAGGGGATATTTCTCCGGCCAGCCATCGCTTCCGAGTCTGGCAAGACATGTAAACGGATGACGCACCCATTTTTCATCCCTGTTGTTTCCGGTATAGTAAAGATACATCTTATCCCCGACCGGGTACGCGGAGCCTGAATAGGCGCCCTTATTATCGTATCCGTAGCTTTCCTCCGGCATGAGGCAGACTCCGATATTTTCCCAGGTAACCAGATCTTTGGAAACAATATGATACCAGTATTTCAGCCCGTGAACCGCGCCCCAGGGACACCACTGGTAGAAAAGATGCCATTTGTTGTCAAACCGGACAAACCCGTTCGGATCGTTTAAAAGTCCCGTCACAGGCTGATTATGAAAAATCTGGCGATACTTCGATTCCTTTGTCTGCTTATATAATTCCCATATTTCCTGCGGGTCCTTTAAAACCCTGTAACGTTCTTCTTTCGTCCATTCCCTCATATTCGCACCCTCCTATAGATCGAGTAGGGAAGATTTATCGCACCCTTCGCATAAAAGGGGGCAATACCGCCATTTTTAAGACAGCATTGCCCCGCATTTTTATATAATAATCTTATGCTCTTCCGGTTTCCTTCTTATACTCGGAAACATTGGTTTCCAGCACGGTCTTACGAATCGGAAGAATTCTTCCGGGTGATACGGAGAGTTCATCAAATCCCATTGCCAGGAATTCTTTTGTAAGACTTAAATCCGCACCGAGCTCACCGCAGATTCCTGCCCACGCTCCGTGTCTGTGTGCCGCATCCGCAATCATCTGAAGCATTCTCATAATTGCGGGATGATGCGAATCATAGAACTCATCCAGGGACTGATTCTGTCTGTCATGTCAATTGCCAGCGTATACTGGGTTAAGTCATTCGTGCCGACACTGAAGAAATCCACTTCCTCTGCGAGTTCATCCGCAACCATAACGGCAGCAGGTGTTTCAATCATGATGCCGAGTTCGATATTCTTATCATACTCAATTCCGGCATCCTCCAATTCCTTCTTTACATCGTTTACGATGACTTTGATTTTCTTTACTTCCTCAACGGAAATAATCATCGGGAACATGATGGATACTTTTCCGAATGCACTTGCACGTAAAATTGCACGAAGCTGCGTCTTGAATACTTCGGGTCTGGTTAAGCAGATACGGATCGCGCGAAGTCCCATTGCGGGATTTTCCTCTTTGGGAAGTTCGAAATAATCTGCCTGCTTGTCCGCACCGATATCAAGTGTACGAATAATTACTTTCTTTCCTGCTAAGGTCTGTGCTACCTGTTTGTAAATTGCAAACTGCTCTTCCTCGGTCGGATAATGATCGGAACCGAGATAAATAAATTCGGAGCGGAAAAGACCGATTCCTCCTGCATCATTCTGAAGTACCAGTCCCAGATCCTTGGTATTTCCGATATTCGCATACAGGTTAATCTTCTGTCCGTCCAGCGTGATATTTTCTTTTCCTTTTAATCTCTCTAAAAGGCTCTTCTTCTCTTCTTCCTTCAAAAGAAGCTTTTTCTTTTCCGCCAGTACTTCGGGATCGGGATCCACATACAGCTTTCCTTCGTATCCGTCTACCACGGCTAACTGCCCCTGGGACTCATCCGTTAAAGGAACGGGACATCCGATCAGAGCCGGAATACTCATCGTCTTTGCAAGAATCGAAGTATGCGAATTTGCGGATCCGTGTACCGTTACAAAGGATAAGATTTTTTCCTTATCCATCTGAACGGTCTCGGAAGGAGCAAGGTCATCCGCAACAACGATAACCGGCTCGTCCGATACAATACCGCCGGAGCCACCGCCAGATAATGCATTCAGAATACGCTCCGTAATGTCTTTGATATCCGCAGCTCTTCCGCGGAAATATTCTTCTTCCATTTCGGAAAACATCTTTGCAAAATTGTCGCCGGTCGTTGCAACTGCATATTCCGCATTGACACTTTCGGTATCAATAATGTTCTCTACGGATTCGATATAATCATCGTCATCCACCATCATCTGGTGTGCCATAAAAATCTCGGCGCCGGATTCTCCGACTTCCTTTAAAGCTTTCTCATACAGTCCCTGCAACTGTGTAATCGCAGTTTCTTTTGCATCGGCATAACGTTTCTTCTCCGCCTCGGGATCGTCGATTTTTACACGCTTTACGGACTGTTCCTGTTTTTTATACACATATAGTTTTCCAATGGCGATTCCCTCAAAAACCGCCTTGCCTTCATAAATAACCATACCCTTAAAACCTCCGTTTTCGTTAAGAATACAAATGCCGAAGCAGTCCTAATCGGACCGCTCCGACATTCATAAATCACTTCTTTAGAAATTTGCTTTCATGAAAGCTTCGATTGCAGCTGCTGCCGCTTCTTCATCATCGCCTTCTACCTGAATGGTAACCTCGTCACCCTTTACAATTCCCATTCCCATAAGCTTCATAAGGGAGGTAGCCTTTGCGCTCTTCTCGCCTTTTACAAACATAATGGTAGAGGTAAATTTCTTTGCTTCCTGAACCAAAAGACCTGCGGGACGTGCATGGATTCCTACTTCATCAGTGATAACATACTTAAATTCCTTCATACTGTGTTCTCCTTTTCTGCTTTAAAATTTATTTGCCGGTTACATTTTTTGTATTTTATCTCTTTATAGCTTTTCTCTTTAATTCTTTATTTCTTTAGTTCTACTGCTGTTCCCGCAAACCTGATATCCTCGAAATCATCACTGTTGGTAAGAAGCACAACTACCGTGTCGGGGTGATTCGCCGCTTTGATTTTATCCAGATCAAATTCCAGAATCTTCTGACCCTTTGTAACCTTGTCACCTTCCGCAACAAACGGGGTAAATCCGTCACCCTTCATTTCCACGGTATCGATTCCGACATGAATCAAAAGCTCCTGATCATTGTCATCGCAGATTCCGATTGCATGTTTCGAATCTGCTACCGATACAATCTCACCGTCCATCGGGGCATATATAACGCCTTCCTCCGGTTCGATTCCGACACCCTGTCCCATTGCGCCGGACGCAAAGGACGGATCATTAATCTCGGTGTAAGGAATAACCTTACCCGGTGTACACTGTGCAATTTCTCCGCCGGAGCTTGCAATTACAACTTTTGAAGTAACATCTTCGCCGTTTGATTTGATTGCAGGTGCTTCTTCCTTTGCCGGAGCTTCTTCGGGCGCATCCTCTTTCCAGATAATCATCGTCAGGACAAATGCTACACCGCCGGAGATTAAAAGAAGCATGGTATATAATCCATAATTGTTAATGGTCAGATATCCGGGGATACCGGTTACGCCGTATGCCGTTGCACCGATCTTGGTAATTGCTCCGAAGATCGCACCGAGCGCACCACCAATCATACCGCAGATAAACGGTTTCATGAAACGGAAG
>CADANR010000195.1 GCA_902789265.1 uncultured Lachnospiraceae bacterium
CCCACAATCGCGCCGTCCGACAAATCCGCCATTTTCTTTGCCTGCTCCGGTGTGGAAATTCCAAAACCGATTGCACAAGGAATATCGGTGTTCTCGCGAATCACTTTTACGATAGATCCAAGATCCGTCGTAATCTCGCTTCTCGTACCGGTAACACCGAGACTTGAGACAAGATAAATGAAGCCTTCCGCCTCTTTTGCAATCATCGAAATCCGGTTCGCGGATGTCGGTGCAATCAAAGAAATCAAATCCACGCCGTACTTATGACAAATCGGCAGAAACTCGTCTTTTTCCTCGAACGGCAAATCCGGCAAAATGAGTCCGTCAATTCCGACCTCTTTGCAGTTTGAAATAAACTTCTCCGCGCCGTAGGAATACACCACGTTTGCGTAGGTCATAAACACCATCGGAATCTTAATGTCAACACGGATTTTTTTCACAAATTCAAAAATCATATCCGTCTTGATTCCGCCGTTTAATGCACGTAAATTCGCGCCCTGGATTACCGGTCCTTCCGCAGTCGGATCCGAAAAAGGAATTCCGAGTTCAATTAAATCCGCTCCGTTTTCCACTGCCGCACGAACCACCGCCTCGGTTGTTGCAAGGTCCGGATCCCCGCATGTAATAAAAGGGATAAATGCTTTTCCGTTTTGAAATGCTTTCGAAATGTTACTCATGAAGATCCTCCCCTCTGTATCTCGCAATCGCAGCGCAGTCCTTGTCACCTCTGCCCGATACGGTGATAATAATAATCTGATCCTTGTCCATGGTCGGCGCAATCTTCATTGCATGCGCAATTGCATGTGCCGATTCAATCGCCGGAATAATGCCCTCCGTTCTTGCCAGATATTCGAAAGCATTCACCGCCTCTTCGTCGGTCACCGGCACATATTCCGCACGTCCGATATCGTGAAGATATGCATGCTCCGGTCCGACACCCGGGTAATCAAGTCCCGCGGAAATCGAGTAAACCGGTGCAATCTGTCCGTCCTCATCCTGGCAGAAATACGATTTCATTCCGTGAAAAATCCCCAGCCTTCCGGTTGCAATGGTAGCCGCGGTTTCGTAAGTATCCACGCCTCTTCCGGCTGCTTCACATCCGATTAACCTGACGCCTTCGTCATTTATAAAATGATAGAAACTTCCGATTGCATTGGAGCCACCGCCCACACATGCGATAACGGCATCCGGTAATTTTCCTTCTTTTTCAAGAATCTGCTCTTTCATCTCTCTTGAAATCACAGCCTGAAAATCCCTGACAATCGTCGGGAACGGGTGCGGTCCCATTACGGAACCTAAGCAGTAATGGGTATCTTCGATTCGGTTTGTCCACTCGCGCATTGCCTCGGATACTGCGTCTTTTAAGGTTGCCGTTCCGCTCTTTACAGGGATGACGGTTGCGCCGAGAAGGCGCATTCTGTATACGTTAAGTGCCTGACGGATGGTATCTTCTTCTCCCATAAAAACAACGCATTCCATGTTCATTAAGGCTGCTGCCGTTGCAGTTGCAACACCGTGCTGACCGGCTCCGGTTTCCGCAATCAGTCTGGTCTTGCCCATTTTTTTCGCTAAAAGTGCCTGTCCCAAAACATTGTTGATTTTATGTGCGCCGGTATGATTTAAGTCTTCGCGCTTTAAATAAATCTTCGCACCGCCCAAATCCTTCGTCATTTTTTCCGCATAATATAATCTGGAAGGTCTTCCCGCGTAATCGTTGAAAAGATCGGATAATTCCTCCACAAATTCGGGATCGTCCTTGTAATGATTGTATGCTTCTTCCAGCTCAATTACGGCATTCATCAGTGTTTCGGGGATGTACTGTCCGCCGTGAACTCCAAATCTTCCTCTGCTCATTGTTTTTCCTTTCTGTTTTCTGTCTGCTTTTTCTTTTACTGTTTTTATGCTTTATAATCTGTTTTTCTGTTTTCTTTTTTCTGTTTTCTTATTTGCTTACTATTTAACTTTTCTTTATTATTTGTTTTCTTTCCGTCTTACTACTCTTTATTTTATCTTATTTTGCTTCCCTAACATTCCTTACTGCACGTAAAATCTTCGCCCTGTCCTTCATCTTGTCAGTTTCCACACCCGATGAAATATCCACACATTGTGGTTTATATTTCTCTACTGCTTCTTTGATATTTCCGGGATTCATTCCGCCCGCCAAAATGAACGGTCTTGCAAAATTTTCCAGCACGGAATGATCAAATGCCTCGCCCGTTCCGTATCCGTTATCCAGAAGGACTTCATCGGCAACGCTGCTTTCCGCTTTTTCCAAATCCCTTTTACTTTGAATTTTAAATGCTTTCCAAATTACAGGCGGGGTTTCGATTTCCTGTTTCATTCTGTCTCGTAATCTTTGCACATACCGGTTATCTTCGTCTCCGTGAAGCTGGACTACGTCAAGGTTTGTTTCTTTTGCAATCCAGCATACCGACTCAATGGACTGGTTTACGAAGACACCGACCGCCTTGATTTCCGGTCTTAGTTTATTTCTCAATTCACCTACATTTGTAGGACTGATATTCCTGTGACTCTTCGGAAAGTTGATAATGAATCCCGCATAGTCCGGCATTGCTTCATTTACGTAGTCGATATCGCATTCACGGAAGAGACCGCATATTTT
>CADANR010000196.1:0-1260 GCA_902789265.1 uncultured Lachnospiraceae bacterium
CTCCTTCTCTCTCTTTAAAGTATTTATAAAACTCTTCTTTTGTCTTTAAACCCTTACCGGAAGCTGCTGCAGCTGCACAGGTTACATTTCCCATCATTCGATATTCTTTTGTATCAAAATATACAACAATCGGAAGATACGCCTCAATTATTTCCCCCCTGGAATGGAATTCATTTTTATCCAGGTTATAGCCGTTCTTCTCAAGAAATTCTATAATCTCACGTCGATATTCCGGCTTCCTTTCGTCGATATTCATACCCTCATTCCTCTCCGTCTAGTTTCTCACTTTTCAACTCATCCACCCGCTTAATCACAATCTGCAGTATATCCTTCGGAATCAGTAAGCCCAGGCCGAACGGATTAATTACAACGCCTTCCGCTTTGTCGCTGTATAGGCCGCTTGCAAGGACATCGTAGATTGGCATATTCACATGGATATTTGCCGTCGGCTGTTTACTAATCTCCTCTTCGTCCGTATAAAGCGGAATCCACTCCTGTCCGTTTCCGTTCGTTACAGTATCAATCCGAAGGCGCATTTCCTTGTTTAAAGAGAATGTATCTCCTGCCGTCAGATTATCAAGATTCAAAGACTCCATTGCGTTGTTCACATCAACCATAGCCATCGGAACTTCTCCGTCTTCCAGCATTCTTCCGGTCAGAACATTGAAAAGTCTGAATAACTTCTCTTCACTGCGGTCATTTGCAAAATCCTCAGCAGCCATCTTGATATACCGGTTGTCTTTATACGGGTCTTCTCTGGTCTCGCCCTTAACATATTCATGAAAAGCCTCGCAGGCGTCCTTCATATCCTCTTCAAGATAATCAAAGCCTTTCAAAATGATTCCGATTGGAACTCCATACATTGCATCCGCCATAGCACCTGCAATTGCTGCAATTGTATCGGTATCTCCACCAAGGGAAACTGCATTTCTCACAACATCTTCATAAGACTCACCTTCAAAGAAGGAAATTAGTGCCTTCGGCAGAGCATCCATACAGGACTCTTCGTGATGATGCAGCGGTCTTAACTCATCCACCGTCTTTGAAACATCATATCCGAATTCCTTAATAACGTATTCCTTAATATTCTCTTTAGATACGCCGGTTCTTGCCAAAAACATCACAGCTGCGGTACACTCAGCACCTTTTATTCCTTCCGGATGATTATGGCTTACTTCTGCCGTTGCTCTGGCAACCTCACGTGTACGGCTAAGTGTATCGTAAATCCAGCCTGCTCCGGAAACTCTCATCGCCGATCCG
>CADANR010000196.1:1270-3876 GCA_902789265.1 uncultured Lachnospiraceae bacterium
TTTTCTGCCCCACTTCTGCATGGACTTCACGCACTCTTTACGGATCTCCTCCACAGGAGCTTCCTTTCCGGCATTCATAAGTGCTTCCATAATGGCAATCGTCATTACTGAATCATCCGTCCAATTGTCCTGATCCGTCAGAAGTTCAAACTCCTTTGTCCAGGGGCCTCTGTCAAATTCAAATCTGCTTCCAATAATATCTCCAAAAATCGCTCCGTACATTGTTTTGTCCTCCGTTTCTTCGTTTCACTGTCAACTCTGTTCCTTTGATGAGTTAATCATACAACGAAAGTCCGGTTTTGATGTCTCCCGGCGGGAGACACTTTCAAAAAATGAACCACTAACCAGTTTCAGGTTGACCCCATGTCCCGTTGGTCCAAAACGCAAACGGACAGCAAGTTTCCCTGCTGTCCGGATTCTTTAATTTCCAAGTTGCGGTTGATTGCAAACATATAACATTTCATTGATTTCACCAATATTGTACTGCCCCTGTAAAATACACTGAATAACCAGTTTATCTCGCTTATTGTAAGGATTAAAAGCCATATCCGCACTTGCCAGCAGTTCTTCGGCTTCTTTCAGATTAAGTTTCATTCCGATACAAAGTCCCAGGACTGCTTTTTTCTGCGGATGCTTCGTATCTCCTGTCAACATTTTGGAAAAATTCTTTGAAGTAATATTCGAGCTTTTATAAACAGCAGGGCTGCTCAAGTTCTTTTCGACCAGCAACTTCATCAGATGATCCTGAAATGCGGTATCTTCCTTCTTGTCTTTCATATAAAGGCTCTTATCAAAAGTATGCTCGGTAAGTTTTTTTCCTTTCGGTTTAAAGGAATCCTCATCATCTTCCGGCAATCCTCCCGAAGGATATACTCGGTTATTCCGATAAACTGTTGAATTTTCGTCTTCAAGCGATTCATAATACTCAAGTTCTGACCGGTATCTTTCTCTTTCCCGCTCAAAGTCCTTTTTCGAGATGCCGTATTCTTTTTGATGGATCTTAATGACATCTTCATCGTCAATATACGATTCCACCTGGAAGAACAGGTTTCGTGAAAGCCTGAAAGCACTGTCATCAAAAACGACAAGTTTTACGTTCATCTCCGTATCTTCCCGCATCAGAAAACTGCTGATTTCATTCATGGCAATCTTCAACGCTTCTGACTTCGGAAAATGATATACGCCGGTAGCAATAAGCGGGAATGCTATACTCTTGCAACCAAGTTCCGCTGCTTTATCCAGGGATTTGCTGTAGCATTTTCGGAGAATATCAAACTCTCCTTTATCTCCGCCATTCCATGCTGGTCCGACTGTGTGAATAATATACTTTGCTTTCAATCCAAAAGCAGGTGTAACGGCAATATCGCCTCTGGCAATTTTTCCGATTTTCTTTCTTTCAGCCAGAAGTTCATTTTCTCCCGCTGCTTTATAAACAGCAGAATCTGCCCCGGCACCGATAATCGGATTCGGATTGGCGGTATTTACGATAGCATCTGCTTTTACTTTTGTAATATCGTTACGAATGATTTGAAATGGCATAGTAACCTCTATAAAATATTTTTATATATTAAAGTACATAGAATGCATACTATACTTTTTATTTTTTTACATACCACATACTTGATGTCAGCATTTGGTCTGACTCGAATACCCTTGCAGGTGTCAGCGCCTGATAATTCTTTCTGGAAACGGTTACCTTTTTCATTCCGTTCTCATATGAATATTCAACAATTATTTTAAACGGTAAAACTCCTCCGACAGCATCGTCAGCAAAAATCTCGGATTCATACAAAATTTCACTCATATTGCTTATTCCTCTTCCCATTCCCTAATATCTTTAATTATCCTTTGCTCCTGCTCCGTAAAGGAATAATCCCCTTCCGTCTTCTTAAGCACTTTTTCCAAAAACTCCTTCGGATTATCCATCCTGGAAATGCCGCTTACTGGTCCCTCATCAAGCAATGCATCCGTTATCCGAAGAAGCGCCTGAACCTCCTCGTAAGTGAAGGAATCCTTCTTTAATCTTCCTTCCACATCTGCCTTTTCATACACCGGCCAGGCAGAATATGCCGGCATAACATCATTGTCCACCCCATGAAAGAAAAGCCACTCTTTGGTTTCTTCCTCTTCGGCTTCCATAAAATCAATGCAATGGATTCTTCCCCATCCGCGAACTCTCTTCGCAAGCTCCAAAAGCTCTGTTTCAGCCTCCGGCCAATTCCTCATATTGAATACGGAGAAAATCGTAAATTCATCGGAGAGACCGACAATCCTTATCACATCCGCCAGTGTTTCATTCTCATACGCATCAAACAGTTCCAAAATGCTCAGTCCGACTTTCACGCACTCTTTATCTTTAGAATCCAGCAAAAGATGAACTGCAAATTCATACATTTTCCCCGGATCCAGTGAATCCGTATGTTCTGCAATATAATGCTGCATATCATCAATAATCGTAAGAGCCCGGTGTTTCTCACAAAACTTTATAAAACCCTCTTCCGCTTCTTTCTCCGCGCCTTCACCGGCAATGTCCAGAAGCTTTCCAAGTTCCTTCTTCTCTTTTGCGGTAAGCGGCGTATGTCCCATATGGTATATCGTAATACCAT
>CADANR010000197.1 GCA_902789265.1 uncultured Lachnospiraceae bacterium
ATTTGAATAATTTTATATAACCAGAAGGATCTTTGAATAAAGATGAGTTCGAAATATATAAGAATCTATGAAGAAATAAAAAGAGATATTGTACGGGGTTTATACAAAACAGGAGAAAAATTACCGAGCAAACGGATTCTTGCAGAGGAAAACGGGATTAGCGTGATTACGGTTGAGCATGCCCTGGAGCTTCTTTTGGAGGAAGGCTATATTGAAGCCAGGGAACGGAGCGGATACTTCGTACTATTTTCCGAAGGGGATTATTTTCTGGATGACGGGAAAACGTGGGCACGTATTCAAAGAGAGATTTCCGAAGACCAAATCATATACACCGATGAAAGCGATAATGAGAAACATATCGGGAAAAAAGGTACGGACAGTTATGAACCGACCGGGAGAATGAGTAAACGGAAAGAAGAAATATATCCGGAACACTTCGGGGATATGGAAACATTTTCTACTTCCGTTTATGCCAAAACCGTGAGAAAAGTATTATCCTGCGGGGAAGAAAAGATTATGGCCAAATCTCCGAGTTTCGGAACGGAGAGACTTCGTGAGGTGATTGCGAATTATCTTTTTAAAAGCCGTCATATCGATGTCTCCATTGACCGGATTATCATCGGCGCAGGGGCCGAGTACTTATACGGAATGATTGTGCAAACGCTCGGGCGGGATATCATCTATGGCATTGAGGATCCGGGCTACCACAGAATCGAAGAGGTGTATAAAGGAGACGGGGCAGCAGTGGAAATGCTGAAGCTTGGCAGGGAAGGAATCGAAAGCGATGAGCTTTCAAATGCGAAGGCCGGTGTGTTGCATATTACTCCGTACCGAAGCTTCCCGACCGGAGTTACGGCATCGCTTTCCAAAAAGATGGAGTATTTAAAATGGAGTAAAGCAAAGGACGGTATCATTATTGAAGACGACTTTGAGTCGGAGTTTACGCCCTTAAGAAAGGCCGAGGATACCCTTTTTTCCCTGGACCGCGAAGGCAGAGTCATCTATGTAAATACCTTTACCAAAACAATCGGACCGGGGATTCGTATTGCCTATATGCTGCTTCCCGAAAAGCTGTTACCCCTGTTCTGCGAAAAAATCGGATTTTATGCATGTCCCGTTCCGGTACTCGAACAACTGGTGGTGGCAGAATTGATTGAAAACGGGGATTTTGAAAGACATATCAACCGGATTCGAAGAAAAAATCGGGAGAAAAACGGATAGCGGAAATGTCGTAAGGGTTGTATAATAAAACTGCATTCTAAAAATCTTGATTGAAAAAGTTTTATCCTTGAAGGATTGAGCAGGATAAAATGCAGCATTTTCGGAAATCATCGGAATAAATTACAGAAGGGAAACAATATGGGGAATTCGAAGAAAAACGGAAACAAAAAGAATAAGAACTGGCTGCAATTCCTGATTCTTGCGGGAATTACGGTTCTGTTACTGGGCGTATTCACCTGGGGATTATCGAAAAAAGCAGGGGCATTCGGTGATTATAACGATTATGATTACGACACCGGCGGCGGCTCTGACTGGGGTGATTCCGACTGGGGAGGAGGCAGTTCCTCAAGCTGGGATGATGATGACGGCGGCGGTTCCGGATTATTCAGCATTTTCTGGTTAATCTTTTCCTTCGTTCCGCCGAAATACCGTTGCTGCTGCATCGTATTGGTTATTATTGTATTTGTGATTGTTACTATTATTAAGAAGATAAGCAGGCGAAAGAAAGTGCAGAATAACGTACAGAATCAGGGACAGAAACCGACACCGCAGGTTCAGCAGAATACAGCACCGAGGAAACAGGCACCTCTGAAGCAGCTCAATATTCCGAATCGTGACGGTGAAATCGGCCGGATTATTTCGGAGCGTGACCCGAACTTTACGGTTCCTGATTTCATTGCATTCGCAAAGAATGTATATATGAATATTCAGGATGCATGGTGTAAGCGCGATCTGGAACCGGTTCGTCCGATTCTTCATCAAAATCTCTATGAAAGAACCGAGAAACAGGTTCAGAAGAAAATTGAAGACGGCATTGTACAGCACCTTGACCGCCTTACCGTAAATGATGCATATACCACATCCTATCGTCAGGATGCACAGTTTGAATATCTGAAGGTATACTTAAATTCATCGATGATTGATTATCAGGTGAAGGAAGCGACCGGACAGATTCTCTACGGTGACCAAAGTACACGCTGGACGATGCGTTACGAGATGACCTTTATGAGAAGTCTTTCGGCAAAGACACCGGAGGCCGGCGCAAAGGAAACCGGTATGAACTGTCCGAACTGCGGTGCTCCGCTTAAGGGAACCAGCTTTGGCAAGTGTCCGTACTGCGACAGCCTGGTAACGACCGGACTTTACAACTGGGTACTCAGTGATTTCAATGCAATTAAGGATCACTTCAATGATGAGGGAATCCAGGTACCGAAGACGGAGTAATAGAATTTAAATAATTGAAACAATAGCCGCCCGGATAATTTCGACGGGGGTCGGATGCAGTGGCAACTCCCCCCTTACGAAATTATACCGGGCGGCTTTTTTCTCTCCGCAAACGTAGGTATCCTGGCCGAGGTGGTAGGTGTGGAGGGTTATGGGATTGGGCTTATCGGCGATTTTATCCTGAACGGGATAGACAATATCCACGGCTTTGACATACAGTCCCCGAATCAGATAGGCAACGGTTTCTTCATCGTTATAATAAGCCGCTGTAAGCAAATCGGCGATTCCCTGCTCGGCGGTTTCTGTATCTTCCGGACCGGAGGCGATGAAATATCCGCTGTCGGAAAAAACATCGGAGTAATAGAGGTAGTTTTCATCGGAATATTTGGATATTCTTGTCAGTTCATTCCCTTTCGGGATGTAGTGACGTTGTTCTAAGATATCTTTTCCTGCATTGAAGTAGATATAGGAAGGGTGCAGATTACCGTCCTTGTCAAAGGAGGTATCGTCGTAAGTTACATCAACGGCGTACCAGGTATTGTCGAGTAGAAAAATGTTCCACACGTGAAGGCTGCCGTCCGCGGAGCCGCTCTGGCTTTTGGACTGAAGGCCGGCCATCCGGCAGAGCATGTTAAAGGCATCCACATATCCCTGGCAGTTTGCTTCTCCGTCCAGAAAAAGTCCCGTTGCCGTGCAGTATCTGGGAACCGCATCGTTACTTCCGGGATTGGTATAAACCGTGGAATAGCAGATAAAATCATGGATTAAACGTTCTTTTACCAGGATATTTTCTTCCGGATTTACCGTGTTTTCAATAAAATCTTTGGCGATTTCGTGTACCATGATTTCTTCCGTCGTCAAACCGGAAATATTTCCGGCTTCGTAGGCATCGGCGATTTTGGTGCCGGGATAATACATAAGAAAGACATCCCAGTATACGCGTCCTTCCTCTTCTTTGGTCCAGTGCGTGGACACATAGGGAAGGGAAAAACGGTAAAGTAAAAGATCGTTATCGATACTGAATCCGTCTATGGCATAAAAGGAAAAGGACTCAATCCGGTTTCTTAAGATATAGTCCATATAGTCATTGAATTCCCGGTCGGTTGAAATTTCCGGAGTCAGATCTCCGGAATAATCTGGCAGGGTTTCCGGTCTTGACCATGTGGTAAGGGTTTCCGAAGGGTTTTCGGAATTGCTTTCCGGTCCGGGAACGGAAGAGTCCGGTTCGCCCGGCAGAACAGAGGACGTATCCGATTCAATTTCACTTCCGGGCGGGTAGTAGGATACCGGTTCGGAAGGTTCCTCTAAGAGGGAAAGAATG
>CADANR010000198.1 GCA_902789265.1 uncultured Lachnospiraceae bacterium
TAAGGAATATGCCTCATCGATAAAAATCGCATCATACTCCTGAAACAGTGCATGTACCTTCGGTGCCGTCTGTCCGACGTATTCACCCTTTAATTGAGTACCGGTTATGGAAATAAAACGATCCCCTTTTAAAAGCTTCTCCGATCGCATCATTTCCGTCATCATCTTCGCAACGGTTGTCTTCGCGGTTCCCGGTGCCCCGACAAAGAGATGGACGTTATGAAATCCCTTATCTGCAATACCGTGTTTCTCACGAAGTCTGTTATAGCGCAGCATGTTAATGACATTATTCACCTGATGTTTGACTTCATGCATGCCAACCAGGTCGTGCTCTAATTTTCCCGTGGAAGAACTGCATTCTGTCTTATCGGACATTTTTCCAATCCCGAGTTTTTCAAAGTTCGAGATATTTAATGTCTTGGGAGCATTAATAAATACCAGGTAATCCATAATTTTCTCATAACGGGAACAGGGATGATTCGGATCGATTTTGGCAAATTTATCCGACAGGTTTCTTACATCCAGATCCTTTTCAAAACAAAAGCCATGTCCTTTGGCCTGTTCCGTAAAAAGGTTCTTATAATAATCCGACATCTGTGCATCAGACCCTGCAATCCGGTAACATGCCGCCGTATACTCTATCACCGCGGAAGTTACGGAGTAATCCTCTTCTTCAATGTCAGTTCCGACAGCAAGCACGTATACATGCCGGTTACTTTTAAACTGCCACAGACACTTGATTTCCGGTTCTGCAAGCACCACGCCCCGAAAGATGGAATCCGTTCCCGGATTGGATACAATACAAACGTCCCCTTCCGCACAGTCACGCCACCAGGGTCTTTCCTGCTTCGTGTTATTCATATGCTGCATGGACATCATGCCCCAGAAATCGGGATTGCAGTTATCGGAGTCCTGCCTTAATGCATCATTCATCTTGATAATCGGAATCCGGTCGAAATTTTCGGTATATCCGGGCCCTTCTCCGTCCTCATACGAGTCGTCCGGGTCAAAATAAAGTTCCGCTTCTTCGGGATTAGTACAGGTTCCGTTAAGAATGCTTTCGTAATCCTCGAGCTGTTCATCCAGGTATCCGTCCTGTTCCGCAAAAATACCTGCCAGATATTCGACTGCCCGAAGGCCGTCTTCTTCCGTCGGTGCCGTAATGATATGAAACTGACTGTCGTTTGCGGTTGCAGCGTCCAAAAGGGGCTCGTAAATCTTCGCCCCTTCCCGACAGTCTTCAAAAAGACAGTCCACGCCGAACCCCTCTCGTAACTGTATGTAGCTTGCTTTTTTCTTTTCCTTGCCCCCCAAACTGACTGTCTTAACGTTTGGGGTAGTGATATGAAGTTTTGTAGTCATTTTCTTATCCATGTCGATCTCCTTTTCCTTATGTTTATTCAGTATGTTCCATACGTATTAATTATTAAGAATGACGTATTGTTACAAATCCTGATGATCCGGAAGGAATTTTTCAAAATCCTCAGCCATGATTACATCACGCTTCTGATCACTTACATAAAGAACTGCCTTATTTATGTACCAGACCAGGTCTTCTTCACTTAGGTTCCGGTTTATACCGATACCGTATTTAAGTCTTGCAAGATAAACAATCCTGCCTGCGTCAATGTCTCCCAGTGTAATGTCGAGATCTCTTTCGAGAACTCTTACAAGTTCCTCAACGATGCCGCGGTAATACGAATCGTCCGGCTCCGAAAGTCTGATGATGTGCGTACTTTCTTCACGTTGCAGGGCATCAAACCAGTCTGTATACAAATCTTCTTCCGAAACCATAAAAAATTGAAATTTACCACCGGCATTATTTAACGCCCTCACCATTTTTACCGGGTCATGATAATCACGCATACCGATGTATAACTGACTGCACTCCGCCGGAAGCTCACGTATCGCAGGAGTATTAAGAATGTCACCGCTGTCTTCATAACGCTGTGCTTCAGAAAAATCATAAATCCGTAACGAATCTGCATGTATCTGAGAAGAAACCGATGTGACACCAAAGTGATAGAAAGGACTGGTCTGGCATTGGACGTTCCCGTACTTTCGATCAAAAAGAATCGCAACACGTGCAGCCTGATAAATACTGTTGGTAACAAAAACAATACGTCTGTCAGGTGCAAAGATAAAGCTGTTCCCTGTTTTTGCATAGTCGAAGGCCTCTTTCACATACGGAATGTTCTTTTTCCCCCATGTCCTAAAGCCTCTGTCCGGAAAGTCCTCATTTTCATTTGAATGCGGAATTAATGTTGGAAGATATGCATATCTGACATATGGAAGCAAATGTGTTGAAGCATTAAGAAATGTATCGCGATCTTTTAACAAAACTGCAGGAAAAATTCCCGAAAAATCGAAAGAAAAGTAGTTAAGTGCCATATTTTTGCCCTCCAAAATAAAACATGTGAATATGGTTTACATGCGCCCTGACTGTCAGTAATTGTTTGTTCGTTGCAACTTGTGAGGCTAGTATACCAAATGAAAAAATCGGTTACGATTGACTTTCGTAAAAGGAATGTATAGTGAAAA
>CADANR010000199.1 GCA_902789265.1 uncultured Lachnospiraceae bacterium
TCCATATTCTAAAAAACAAATATTAAGCGGGTTGTAAATGTGCAACCCGCTATTTTTATTTAACTATTCTATTATTATCCAAGTTTTCTCTTACTTAATCTCATTGCAAAATAATTTATTGCTTTACCATTTTATTTATTCCCACAGATTCTTCGGATATACTCCCGCATCCTTCAACGCTTTAATAGATGCCTGTACATAGGGCTTATCTTCTTTGTATGTAACGCCGAACCATTTATCCTTGCTGGTAAGAACATTCACGGTAGCTTTGCCTGCAACTAAAAGGCGGTCAACCTCCATCGGAAGATAGCATTCCGATTTTAACGGATTCTCCGGCACCTTCGTTTCAAAGAAGTTCTTAATTGCGTCGTCAAGCTCTTTGATAAAGCTCGGTGTAAAGCCCCAGAAGTTCATGGATACAATTGAATCAGGAGAAATCGGCTGATACGTAGCTCCGTCATCTTCTGTAAACGCTGCGCCTTCTTCTGTGCGGACAATTTTGGTACGTTCTACAATATCCGTAAGGAATCCGTTCTCATCCGTCTCACAGCACCCTCTGGAAACGGACCCGTTCTCGGTCAGGGTATTTCCGAGACGATATCCCACCATCGCATAGCGGTATTTCTCATCATCCTCATGAGTACTTAAGAACTGATATAATTTTTCGAATGCTTCCACACCATAATAATCATCGGCATTGATAACCGCAAACGGTGCGTCTCCGACAGCCTTTCTTGCGGCATATACGGCATGCGCGGTACCCCAGGGTTTTACTCTTTCTTCCGGTACCGTAAAGCCTTCCGGAATATCATTTAAATCCTGATAAGCGAATTCCACTTTCAGTGCATCTCCGATCCGGTCGGTAATGCATTCCTTAAAGAGTTCCTCATTTTCTTTCTTAATCACAAATACAGCCTTTTCAAAGCCTGCTCTTTTTGCATCATACAAAGAGAAATCAATGATTTTATCTCCCTCTTCATCCACGGGATCAATCTGCTTTAATCCTCCGTAGCGGCTTCCCATTCCAGCCGCCATTATAACTAGTATCGGTTTCATTTTTCAATCTCCTTTTATTATATTTATACTTCAAACAGCAAATCTTCATATGACGGGAACGGCCAGATACTCTTATCGGTGATAGTCTCCAGGCGGTCCGCCGGTCTTCTTAAATTGTCCATACAGACTTTTACACTGTCACGATATGCAAATGCCTTATCTTTATTTCCCTTCACACTCTGTGCATCCGCAAGTGCTTTCTTAAGTGCCTCAATGGCATCTTCCAGATCCTCCAGAAGTTCCGTAACTTCCTTCAGGATGTTTCTTGCAGCTCTGTCGGAAACACCTACATTATTGGCAAGTTTAACGGCACCCGCAAGATCTTTCATGTATAAAAATCCAGCCGGGATAATCTGCTTGGAAGCCATCTCCAGCATGCAGTTTGCTTCAATATTCAATGTCTTCGAATAGGTTTCATACAAAACTTCTTTTCTGGATTCCAGTTCCGCGTCGGTAAAAATTCCGAATTTGGCGAATAATGCAATCGCCTTAGGAGTTGTAAGCGTTTCAATTGCGTCCAGCATGGTGGGAAGGTTCGGCAGTCCTCTTCTTGCCGCTTCTTTTACCCATTCCGGAGAATAACCGTTTCCGTTAAAGATAATTCTCTGGTGTTTTGCAAGATACTCTTTGATTAAATCATGGCATGCCAGATCAAAATCATCTGCAGCTTCCAGAATGTCTGCAGCCTCGCAAAAGCTCTCAGCCACAATCGTATTTAAAATGACATTCGGATCTCCGATGGAATCGGCGGAACCAACCATACGGAATTCAAATTTATTGCCTGTAAATGCAAACGGTGAAGTACGGTTTCTGTCGGTCGGATCAATCAGTAAATCAGGCAGGGTATCTACACCGGTCGCAAGAACTTCGTTATTAATTAAATGCTTTGCCTCACCGGTCTCCACAAGCTGGCGAACCACGTCATCCAGCTGGTCTCCCAGGAAAATAGAAACAATTGCAGGCGGTGCTTCATCCGCACCAAGACGAAGATCGTTTCCGACATCCGAAGCACTCTGGCGAAGCAGATCGGCATGCACATCCACTGCTTTTATAATGCAGGCAAGTACCAAAAGGAACTGAATATTCGCATTCGGAGTATCTCCCGGATCAAGCAGATTTATGCCGTCATCCGTTGTCAGTGACCAGTTATTGTGTTTACCGCTTCCGTTGATTCCGTGGAACGGTTTCTCGTGCAGAAGGCAGGTAAGGTTATGGCGTTCCGCAACCTTACGGAGTGTCTCCATGATTAACTGGTTATGATCCACTGCCACATTCACGGTTTCATAAATCGGGGCAAGTTCATGCTGCGCAGGTGCAACCTCGTTATGCTGTGTCTTTGCGGTAACTCCGAGTTTCCAAAGCTCAATATTAACATCCTTCATAAAAGAACCGATTCTTTCACGGATGCTGCCGTAGTAATGATCGCTCATCTCCTGTCCCTTAGGCGCATTGGCACCGAACAGGGTACG
>CADANR010000200.1 GCA_902789265.1 uncultured Lachnospiraceae bacterium
TTAAAATCCATATCCGCCACCCAGAGCGGAAGAACATCCTTCGGGTAGCCTCTTTTTACGGCAAAATCATATTTCAGACACTTGGTATTTCTGCGATCTATGATTGTATCAAAATTTAAATTTCTTTCAGGCATAGTCTTTCCTGTTTCTATTTTTTCAGAAGTTCAAAAAGAAACGAAGAGGAGTCTTTTAAAATATCCGGATTTGCATAAAATTTCGGATGATGATACGTATATCCGATACCGCTTCCGATTCTTATATACAGACTTTTTTTTCCGCTTCCGAGAGGCGCATAATCTCCGAAATCATCGCCAATCATAATATCTTCCGGTGCTTTTGTTATAAAATCATTTTCACCTGCAACTTTCTTTGCCTTAAAGTAAAGTTCTTCATCATTTACTGCTACATGCGGACCTTCCGTCCATTCCAGAGTAATTTTTACCCCATGTAAAATTTCAAATGCATGAATTGCATTATCAATTTCTTCATGAATCAGATTTCTGACATTTTCATCAAGAGTCCTTACGGTTCCCTCCAGTTCACCGAATGTAGGAATCACATTCCAGGTCGTTCCAGCACTAATATGCGCAACCGTTATGACATGTGGCGTAAATGCATCAATCTTGGTATCGGAATAAGAATCAAGCCAGCCGACAAGATCCGTCAATACATGAATTGGATTCCTGCCCTGATGAGGCATTGCAGCATGCGCACCAATCCCCTCAACCTTGATATAAAACTTGTCTACCGAAGAAGTAATACCTCCTTGCTTCAGCTCGATGGTTCCCGTATCCGCCTCAGGATCTACATGAAACGCATAAAACTCATCAATGTCCTTCGTAATTCCGGTTCTGATAACACTTGCTGCACCATCGAAAACTTCTTCTCCTGGCTGGAACAGAATAAATACATTCCCTTCCACATCGCTCTTTATGCTGTTCAAACGCCCTGCGACCATCAATGCATTGACAATATGCACATCATGACCGCATGCATGCATCACGCCCTCATTTACGGAAGCATACGTTACTCCGCTCTCTTCCTTTATGGGAAGTGCATCAATATCCGCCCGAAGGAGTCTGTTATTCCCGGGTTTTTCTCCTCTTATGACAGCAAGAGCACCCGTTTCCAGTGGAATCGTTATCTCTTCAATTCCTTCTTCTTTCAATATTTCTTTGATTCGATATGTGGTTGTAACTTCCTGAAATCCCAACTCAGGATGCGAGTGAAACCATTCGAATTCTTTTTTCCAGTTACGCGACATTCTCCACCTCAAATCGTATACGTAAACCTTTGCATGTAACGCTCAAGAAACTTTTGTGTTCTCTCATTTTTCGGATTCGTGAAAAATTCTGTGGGTGAGGCCGTTTCCAGAATCTGTCCTTCGGACATGAATGCCACTTTATCTGCCACATCTCTGGCAAAATCCATCTCGTGAGTAACAATCAACATGGTTACCTTCTCCTCAGCCACTTTCCGAATCACTCTTTGCACTTCCTGAACCAGTTCCGGATCAAGTGCCGAGGTTGGCTCATCAAATAAAATAATTTTAGGGTCCAGTGCCAATGCTCTTGAGATTGCGACACGTTGTTTTTGTCCTCCGGAAAGTGTCGACGGATACTGATTTGCCGCACCCAGCATTCCTACTTTATCCAAATACTTTCTTCCGATTTCATTCGCTTCCGCTTTACTTTTTTTTCGAACCGTAATTAACGCCTCCGTCACATTTTCCAATGCAGTTTTATTGGCAAACAATCCGAAATTTTGAAATACCATTGCGGTTCTTCTTCTTGCTTCAAGTTTCACGTGCTTGTTGATTTTGTCCGCCGAAAACGAAAAATCGTTAATTCTCACGTCTCCTTCATCCGGTATCTCTAAAAGATTAATGCAACGAAGAAGCGTTGACTTGCCGGAACCGCTTGAGCCTAACAGTGCTACGGTTTCTCCTTCATTTACCGTTAAATCCACGCCTTTTAAAACATGATTGTTTTTAAAACGTTTCTGTATATTTTTCATTTCAATCATAACTTCGCTCATTATGATTTCTCCTTGTTTCTTTTTTCAATAATTGCCAGTATTCTTTCCAAAATAATACAGATTATCCAATATATTAATGCCGCATCAATATAACTTTCAAAGAAACGGGATGCTCGTCCGGCCTGAATCTTGGCCTGTCCCATTATTTCCGGAACTGCTGCCGTAAAAGCAAGGGAAGTATCTTTCAGCAACCCGATAAAAAAATTGGCAAATACGGGAAGACTGATTTTCGCTGCCTGCGGAAGCACAATTCGAATCATCGCCTGAGGCATTGTCATTCCGACAGACTGTGCTGCTTCAAGCTGCCCCTTGTCAATTGCTTCTATTGCAGCACGTATGGGCGGTGGTGATCCAAACGCAAACCCTCGTCTTAGAACTGTAATCATCAAGGCACGTGCAGCTAACATGCCAAAAGATAACATTGAACGTGCTATCAAAAAGGGTACTGGTGAAGACGGTGGAGCAGCATA
>CADANR010000201.1 GCA_902789265.1 uncultured Lachnospiraceae bacterium
AAGACTTATGTAGGAGTTACTCCGAGAGTGTCCATTGTACCGGTGGGAACGCTGCCGAGAAGCGAGAAGAAGACAAAGAGAGTGACGGATTATCGCAATCAGTAATAGTGGCTCGCATCGCAAATGTATTTATCCGAACGCTCCCGATTGAATATTTGTCCCGTGGGCACGCTCTCGCTACATGATTCACGTAGCGGTTCTAAATTCGCTTCGACTGAAGTCTTGCTCATTAAGAACCGACGCTCATCAAGTACCCACGGCTACAAACATTACAATCGTCCGCTGTATAATGTTTGTAAACAATTCATTTGCGAATAATAGAGGATGATGTAAAAATGAGAAGAAAGAAAATAGCAGCAGGACTGGCGATAATTTTGGCAGGGTGTCTTATTTGTACGGGTTGCAAGGGAAACCAGACTCCGTCATCGGAGCAAGTGGTGGTATTGTCGGAGGTGACGCCGGAGGCGGAATCCGAGCCTGTAAGTGAAGAAATTGATTATTCGAATGCCGTGAAGGTGGAACCGATCGGTGCGGAGAAGGACTCCGAGAAGAAATCGGAAAAGTCTTCCGATAAGCCAAAGGTAATCGTGGAAGAGTCAAGCGAACCGAAGAGTGAAGAAAAGAAAGAGACTTCAAAGGCAGGCAAGACTCCGGTGGAAATTCACGGTGCATTGAAAGTATCGGGAAATAAAATCGTGGATGAAAACGGAAAGAATTTCCAGATCTGTGGTGTTTCCACACACGGACTCGGCTGGTTTCCGCAGTATGTGAACAAAGATGCGATGACATCCCTTCGCGATGACTTCGGAGCAAACACCATCCGTCTTGCCATGTATACGGCGGAGGGCGCAGGATACTGTACCGGCGGAGACCGGGCGCAACTGAAAAATCTTGTGACGAACGGTGTTGATTATGCAACGAATGCCGGCATGTACGCGATTATCGACTGGCATATTTTACATGATCTGGATCCGAATGTTTACAAAGCGGATGCGAAAGATTTCTTTGGTGAAATGTCGAAGAAATATGCCGGAAACAACAATGTCATTTACGAAATCTGCAACGAGCCGAACGGCGGTACCACCTGGGCGCAGGTCAAAGCCTATGCCGAGGAAATTATTCCGGTAATTCGGGCAAACGATAAGGATGCAATCATTGTTGTCGGAACGCCGACCTGGTCGCAGGATGTGGATGAAGCAATTAAAAATCCCATCACCAGCGATGCAAATATCGTCTATGCCGTGCATTTTTATGCGGATACGCATAAGGACAATATTCGGAATAAAGTAAAGGCAGCAGAGGATGCAGGGTATCCGGTGCTGATTTCGGAATTCTCCATCTGTGATGCTTCCGGAAACGGAAATAATAATGTTGCGGAAGCGAATACCTGGATTAAGTTGCTGGATTCCTACGGAATCGGTTTTGTGGCATGGAACCTTTCCAACAAGAACGAATCGTCTTCACTTATTGCACCGTATTGTCAGAAAACTTCCGGCTGGAGTTATGATGATTTGTCCCAGTCGGGCAAATGGCTTGTCGGAGTATTTGATACTCACAGCGATCAGGGTTCGCGCCTTGCAAAAGGACAGCCGCCCATTGCACCGGTGGGAACGGATGGCGGACAGATGCAGGATCAGGGACAGAATAATCCGGGGAATCCTGCACCCGTGAATGTAACCGCAAGCGGCAGCGGTGCAAACTTAAAGGTTACATTATCCGCGACAAACTCCTGGAATGAAGGAAATGATACTTGTGTGCAGTACGGAGTATATGTGGAGAATACTACCGGAGCGGCAGTAAACGGATGGACCTTTACGGTTGATTTCGGAATGCCGGTTACGGTAGGAAACATCTGGGGCGGACAGGCAACTGTATCCGGAAATACGGTTACGATAACACCGGAAAGTTACAACGGAACCGTGGATGCCGGAAAGATTCTCTCCGATGTCGGAATGATTGTGAAGTCGGCGGGCGCACCTGGTAGTGTGAAGGTGAGTGTGCCATAGCATAATGGTACGCTTGACGATTGTAACAATATAAAAATTAAAAGAAAGGATAGAGTGTATGAGAATATTAGTCAGCGGCGGTACCGGGTATATAGGATCTCACACATGTGTGGAATTGATCAATGCCGGACATGAGGTTGTGATTTTTGATAATTTGTATAATTCGAAGGAGGAGGCTCTGGATAAAATTAAAGAGATTACCGGAGTCCGTCCGAAATTCTATAAGGCGGATATGACAATAAAAGAGGAGCTTCGCCCGATTTTCGAAGAAAACAAATTTGATGCGGTAATTCATTTTGCGGGCTTAAAGGCAGTCGGTGAATCCGTTGCAAAGCCGCTTGAATATTATAAGAATAACCTCGGCGGAACTTTCAACCTTTGTGATTTGATGAGAGAATACGGATGCAAGAGAATCATCTTTTCTTCGTCCGCAACGGTTTACGGAGTTCCGAAGACGGTTCCGATTACGGA
>CADANR010000202.1 GCA_902789265.1 uncultured Lachnospiraceae bacterium
CCCGAAGAAAATGGAAATCTGGAAAAATCCCCAAAGAAACGTTTACATGATTGATTGTGGATGCGGGATGTTTGATGGATGCCGTCTCGGATGCTTAAGATTAGAAGATAAAAAAGAATTCTATGTATAAAGGATTTTTCAAAAAGAAAGAATATGAACTACGGAAAGAGTTTTTATTATCACGAAATACCGGAAGAGAACATAAAAGGATAGGGAAAGGGGCATTTGTATGAAACTATGGCTTGACGATTTAATGGATGATAGGAGCAGTAATAGAGTGACACCGAAAGGCTATGTCGGTGCACATTCTGTGAATGAAGCAATTGAACTGGTTGAGGATGCCATAAGGCGCGGAGAGGAGATTGAATTAATTGATCTTGACCATGATCTCGGTGATTATGAAAAAGACGGCGGAGATGCGCCGAAATTCCTGGATTATCTTGTAGAGCATAAAATATTCCCACCGGTGAAATTTCATACTTCCAATATATCGGGAAGAAAGTATATGATTAAGACTGTAAACCGTTTCTGGCCGGACGAGTTAAAGATTTATTATTGAGAGATCATTATGAAACCAATCGATAAAACACACACAAAGAAAGCACAAAAACTGAAGAATAAAAAGCTTCGTGTCCTTGTTCCCATGAATACCGGAACCAGGACACATAAGTCTGCCAAGGATTATAAGCGAATCAAACGCTGGAAGGCAGAAGACGGAGAATGATATAAGTTAACGAGAACGGTGATTACATGATTTATTTAACAGGCGATACGCACGGCGATTTTGGGAGAATCAAAGAATTTTGTAAAAGAACACATACCTCAAAGCAAGAGGACATTATGGTCATTCTCGGAGATGCCGGATTGAATTTTTACTTAGACGAAACTGATTATAATCGTAAAATTGAAGTATCAAAGATTCCGGTTACTTTTTTTATGATTCATGGAAACCACGAAGAAAGACCGTATAATGTGACTGGTTATGAGGAGAAGGAATGGCACGGCGGAATTGTCTATGTACATCCGGAATTTCCGAACCAGATCTTTGCAAAAGACGGAGAGATTTATGATTTTAACGGAAAGAAGGTTATCGTAATCGGCGGTGCATATTCGGTGGATAAGGAATATCGTATGGTACATCACTGGCCGTGGTTTGAATCGGAGCAGCCGACACTGGAGATTAAGGAATATGTGGAAAGCAGGCTTGCGCAGGCGGGTTGGAAATTGGATGCGGTATTCTCCCACACCTGTCCTATTAATTATGAGCCTCGGCATTTATTTCTCCCGTTTATTGACCAGAGCAAAGTTGATAAATCCACCGAAGAGTGGCTGCAAACGATAGAAGAAAAACTGGATTACGAGAAATGGTATTTCGGTCATTTCCATGATGATTGGAAGATTTACAAGTTTCAGATGCTGTATAAAAGCATTATTGAGTTTGATTGAAAAAAAGGAAGGACAGATTTATGAACCTTTATATCGCAGACATGCATTTTGGACATACGAATATTTTACGGCTTGATCATCGTCCGTTTGCAGATGCGGAAACGATGGATAAGTGTTTGATTGACTTCTGGAACGGAAGAGTTTCAAAGGATGATCATGTTTATATCCTGGGCGATTTCTGTTACAGAAGCGCCAGAGAACCGGAGTGGTATTTGCAAAAGTTAAGAGGGCACAAGCATTTTATTATCGGCAACCATGATCAGCACCTTTTAAAGAACGAAAAGGCAATGGGTTACTTTGAGTCCGTGGATGCTTTAAAGATAATAAAGGATGGTGAGAATGAAATCATTCTCTGTCATTATCCGATCGCTGAGTGGAACGGATATTTCCGCGGATCGTGGCATATTTACGGTCATATCCACTCTTCAAAGAATGAAGCTTATGAATTTATGAGAACGAAGGAACGAGCCTTGAATGCAGGCTGTATGATTAATAATTACACGCCGGCATCTTTTAACGAGTTGATTCGGAATAATAAGATTTACCGGGAAGGATGAATTGAAGGTTATGCAATTACCAAATGAAAACGAACTATTCCACGTGCATACTTTTCGTTGCAAGCACGCGGAAGAAATAGCGGACGAAGAATATATAAAAAAAGCACTTTCTTTAGGGAAAACGGGCATCTGGTTTACGGACCATGCTCCTTTTCCAGGGAATCCGTTCGGGCATCGGATGGAGATGGAAGAATTGCCGGAATACTTGTCTACTTTAAGTGAACTGAAAGAAAAAATGGAAGGACGACAATTAGCGATCTGAACAGTGCTAACGGTACATTTGTAAATGGAGTAAAAATAGCAGGAGAAGGAGTAGAACTTCATTGTGGGGACGAGATCTCGGTTCTTACAGTGCGAATTCAGTATGACGAGGAAAGCCTTCACTTTAAAAATCTATCTGCTGAGCCGATCCTTGGCGAGAGCTTACGTGAAAAACCTCGCGGAGCAGGCGC
>CADANR010000203.1 GCA_902789265.1 uncultured Lachnospiraceae bacterium
AGATAAACCGGGTAACCTACTATCACATCGCTTTCTTCCAATGCGGCAAGCGCGTTTCCCGTCATCTGTTTTTCCTCGCCCGG
The DNA here is from genome assembly GCA_902789265.1 of uncultured Lachnospiraceae bacterium. Lineage (GTDB taxonomy): Bacteria > Bacillota > Clostridia > Lachnospirales > Lachnospiraceae > UBA3766. Next base: position 84 of record CADANR010000203.1, read on the forward strand.
TCCCATTCCGACTACATAAACGGTATTCTCTTTTTTCTTAAGCCCTTCTTTACAGGTACCTTTTCCTGTCTTCTTTGCTTTTCCCGTATCTGCAGTTCCCGAATTCGGTTCGAGCGGTGCGAAAATGATTCTGCATTTTCTCTTCGCAATGGCAATTGTCATTCCGTCCTTCGCAGTTTTTGATAAGACTAATTCTCCGCCTTTACCAGCAGCCGCCACTGCGGAACGTTCACAGACATTGTCCACTCCGACAGTTTTCTCCACAAACTCTGAGGAGGAAAAATCTCCCTCAATACTCTCCAGTGTTTCTGCCGAAAACAATACAAACGGTATTCTTAATCTTTTGGAAAACTGATGGATTCCCTCTTCTTTCCGCTTCAAATCAATCGATGCAATTGCACAAATTAAACCGGTATCCAGTCCGTTATCTTTGAATACGTCATTAATAAATCCGTCTATTTTTTCAAATGAAGTTCCTCTCTTACAGCCGACTCCAACCACATATTCTTTCGGTCTTAAAATAATGGAACCGTTTTTCCGGTTTTGATCCGTTGAAATCAGTATGTCCGTGAATTGGTTTTTCTCATAAGGGATAATCTTTAATTGTTTTAACGGAATATTGCTTTCTTCGAATGCATCCCCTTCGATCGACATTGTTACATCTTCGCCTGAAAGTACCTTAGCAGAAACCGTAGCAATTCCCTCACGGTTTTCAATTTTCAAATCATTGTCTGCAGCAAATAAATCTACGGCGAATTTACGATGCAAATCTGTTGCCGTCGTAATGACAGGCTGCAAATCCATTTCCCCGGCAATCATCATGGCAAGCCTGTTAGCGCCTCCTAAATGACCGGAAAGAATCGGAATAATAACGCCTGAGAGTTCATCCATGACAAGCACCGGAACATCCTCGAATTTATCCTTTACCCAGGGTGCAATGGCACGCACGGCAATTCCGCAGGCACCGATAAAAATAATCCCGTCATAATGTTTAAAACCGTCTTCCGCAAAAGTTTGAAGCGGCTCGTTTGTATAGGTCACATGTGGCGGAAGAAAATCCGCTGTTTTGCATGCCGTAAACAGTTTACAGTGCAGGTCTTCCACCGGTGCCACTTTGTTTCTCTGATACAACACATCATCCAGCTTTTCCTTAAGCTGTACGGAGAGTTCTATTCCCTTTTTTGTAAAACTGATGACTTTAATTCTCATATAGTTTCCCTGCTACTTTTTTGCATCCCTGTATTCCGTCGAAAAATCCGCCGAATACAGTTTACTCTTCTCATATCTGCTATGTGTTACCGCATCTCCCACCAGGATTACGGCAATTTTGGAAATCCCGTTTTCTTCGGCAGTCTTTGCAAGCGTGCCTACTGTACAGATTATACTCTTCTCTTCCGGCCACGTTGCTTTATAAACGATTGCCGCAGGCGTATCCTCGCTGTAGCCGCCTTTTATAAGCCGTTCCTGTAATTCTTCCGTCATGCCTGCGGATAAATAAACCGCCATGGATGCGTGATGTGCACTTAAGTTTTCGATGGACTCTTTTTCCGGAACAGGTGTCCTTCCTTCCATTCTCGTAATAATGAGTGTCTGACTCACTTCCGGAAGTGTATATTCAAGATTTAAGGCTGCCGCCGCACCGAAGCAGGCACTGACTCCCGGAATGCTTTCATAGCGGATTCCAAGCTTATCCAGTTCGTCCATCTGCTCCCTGACTGCACCGTAAATACTTGGTTCCCCGGTATGAAGACGGACGGTGCAAAGACCCTTTTCCTCGACATCCCTGATATATGCAAGTACTTCTTCAAGTGTAAGATAAGCGCTGTTCACGGTCTTGCAGCCTTCCTTTGCATAATGAAGAAGTTCGGGATTTACCAGTGATCCCGCATAAATGATTAAATCTGCTTTTTCTATTAAATTCTTCCCACGAACCGTAATCAGATCCACTGCTCCCGGTCCGGCTCCGACAAAGTAAACCATTTTGTCAAACCCTCTCTTCAAAACAACTTAATCAAAGTCCTTCAGCCCGTCCTTCACGCCTTTGCTCTTTGCAAGTTCTCCGAGTTCCTTGGAAAAAACAATACACTCAACATCCGTTTCTCCGCCGGCTCTTCTTTCCAGATTCACACAAATCCGTTTTGCAATTTCCTTCATGATTTCATCCCTGATTTCCCCGTCGGGTATATGTTTCACCGCCTCTTCACAGGTAATACAGCTTAAGATTTCCTTTACGGACTCTGCATCCAGTCCCTTTTGAATCGCCACCGCCGAAAGTATTTCCATTCTGCAGTCCGCTTCCTTCGAATGCGTATTCATGATACCGCCTGCAACTTTAATTAACTTTCCGATATGACCGACATAA
>CADANR010000204.1 GCA_902789265.1 uncultured Lachnospiraceae bacterium
TGTCATGTTATCTTCGTACCATGTTCCGGTGAAGCTTTCCCCCGTGCTGTTATAATCCAGACGGAACAATCCGTTGGGCGTCGTATATGAAGTTAAGGCCTCGGTCCTCTGCCAGGGCGTCAGATCACATGTACTATTATCATTACCGGCATGCCGAACCGGAACAACGGTTTTAACGTTTTGTGACGGAAAACCATCATGCCAAGATACGCACCGACAGAACCTTCCGCAGCTGCCATCACCGGATTCCGCACCTTTTCTTTCCTGCAAAGTCAGTCCCGGGGCAAGACATCAATGATGATTTCCGTCTTTAACGCAAAGTCATATTTTTTTCGGAAATGGTAGAGCTCCGGGCGTCTTAAAATGACGCCGCCGGTAGCTTCCCAGATTGCAACCCAGCCAATAATCGTCAAAATTTCTACAAACACGCCCTCCGTGTAATGCGACAGCAGATAACTTGCGGAAAGAAACAGTGTTCCCAAAATTCCAAGAGCATGCATTTTATACGTTTCTATTTTCGATAAAAACTGAATGTTATCCTTTTCGTGTACAAAATGTCCGCGGATCGCGTCCTTTACATGCGCTTCATTCACAGGCGTATCGCTGAAGATATGAAGGACATAGTTTCCATTTTTAGTCTGGTACTTTTGGTACATCGTTTGATAGTTGCGACTCAGGTATGAGATAACTTCATCTGACAGAATTCGCTGATCAGGATCTAACGGACTAAATAAGTCCGATTCTTCATGGATCCTGAGCTTAATTTCCTCTGTGATCATCAGGTGCCACCCTTCAGGTTTTCCAGTATTTATAAGGAAGCGGATTCATCAGCGTTTCCTTAACTGTTTTTTAATTTCTTCCACTATGGTTATATCAGCCGGAAGCCATTCCACATCATACAGTGTCTCTTTGGTAAGCCACCGGGCTTCTTCGGCTTCTAACAATTTCAGTTCACCTTCCGCGACCTCACACCAAAAACAATCCATGGACAAATGGAACGCAGGGTAATCATATTCAATTGTCGTAATCAAATCGCCTACTGTGATCTTCGTATCCAGTTCTTCCCGGATTTCCCTGATGAGCGCCTGCTGCGGTGTTTCTCTTTCTTCAATCTTTCCTCCGGGAAATTCCCACTGTCCCTTAAAGTCTCCATAACCTCTTGCTGTAGCAAAAATTTTCTTCTTTTCCTGAAGAGAATCACATATAACCGCAGCAACTACTCTTACTTTTTTCATGAGTGTTATCCTTTTCAGTAAACTCTCTGAATGTTTATTATATACTAAAATCCTATCAACTTGTTAGGTATTTTCATTATTAATTCTTTTCATATTTTTATAGAAATCTTTGAGAAAACCAAAAGCCCCCGAGCATCCCAGAACAGTACTTGCTTCTTCCCTGGGAACGTCAACGTCTCCGCCGATCGTGAGCCTTGTAATAGGCAGCCTTTTCCTCATACATGGATTGATCTGCCCGACGGAAAACATCCCTGTACTCTTTATCTTCTCCGGGGCAAAAAGCCGCAACCCCCTTAGCGATAGCAAGAGGCCCCTTGTAAAGCCTGCCTGTCAGATTCTGTGACTTCATCGCCTGCTCCAGATCCGCAAAACGCCGTTCCGTATCAGGCTTCTTCATTTCGTTAAACACGGCAATAAACTCATCCCCACCTATCCGGTAGAGGTTTTCTTTTCCGAACACTTCCTTCAGCGCTTCTGCCGCATCCGTAATTGCCATGTCTCCGGACTCATGCCCGTATTTGTCATTGATTTCCTTCAGACCGTTCAGATCAAAAACGAAAACAGTAAAAGAAGCCGTCCCCCGGCGAATCTCGTCATCCAGGGAATGGATTTTTTGCAGATAAGCCGTCTTATTTCCAACCCCGGTCAGTCCGTCGACGACAGCCATCTCACTAAGCTTCCGGTTCGCCTCTTCCAGTTCTGTCGTTGTAACTTTAATAAATGTTGCCATCCGGTTGATTATGGAAACCTTGCCTTCAAAAGTCCGTTCATCCATGTTGAGTTCCTTTTCCGGATGCTCTTTCGGTTCGCCTTCCCGCATAGCAGCAATGACCTGGGTTACGTTATGCTGATTGACGTTGTCCCCAGTACGTAAAAATTCTCCGGAGGTGTAAAAACCGGAAGTTGGAGCAATCCGCTGATAGGGTTCTGTTTCTTTACCAACTTCGTTGTTTCCCCAGAAAGTCCGACGAGCCGCACAGGAAAAGACGAAAATACATTCCGGCGCAAACTTTAGGATCTTATTTCCCTCTTTCCATACGGAATCCAGAATCGTCCAGGGATCCCCATAAGCAATCCGAGCCTGCACGTCCCGGCTCATATCTGAAGTCATGGTCAGGGAACCGTCCGGGTTGCTTGCAACCGGAGCGCGCATGATGTCAATGCCGTTATGCCGGTACAAAAAAGG
>CADANR010000205.1 GCA_902789265.1 uncultured Lachnospiraceae bacterium
ACCGGTGGATGGATGAGCAGGGCAGGGTCTACATTTACTACACGCTGGAGAGCATTCAGGCAGATCTGCTCTGCGCCAATGCGAAGGCAACGAAGCTTTTGAAGGAGCTGGAGCGGTACGGACTGATCGAGCGGACGGTGCAGGGACTCTGCAAGCCAAACCGGATCTATGTGAAGAATTTTATCCAGGTATGGAATTCATACTCCCGGAAGTATGAAAATCATACCGCCGGAGGTATGAAAATCATACCCACGGAAGTATGGAAATCATACCCTAATAATACTGATATAAATAAGACTGAGAAGAATAATACCAATCCTATCCTATCCGGATGGGATGTGGATAAGGATGAGAGGAGTCTCTACCGGGAGATCCTTTTTGAACAGTTGGAGATTGATGCTTTGTATGAGCGATATCCGTATGAAAAGGAGTCTATCAATTCCATTTTGGATCTTATTCTGGATACTGTCTGTTCCAAACGGGAACTGATTCGTATTGCAGGAGATGATAAGCCAAAGGAAGTCGTAAAATCTCAGTTTTTGAAACTGAATTCGATGCATTTTGAATACGTTCTTTCCTGTTTAAGGGAAAATGCGTCGGATGTTCGTAACATCAAGCAATATCTGCTTGCAACAATCTATAATGCACCGTTTACCATGACAAATTATTTCAGGGCAAAGGTGAACCACGATATGGCAGGCGGAGAAAATAGTGAAGAATAGTGAAAAATAGTGAAAGAAAAGGAGAATACCATGAAAACGATAGAAGTAAAAATCAACCTGGATCCTGTTAATGACGGAGCAGTAATCAATCCGGAAAGAATCATGAAGAAAGAGGAAGGAGCGCTTATCATCGGTACGAACGGAAAGACAAAAATCGTACCGGAAGATTTTGCCGTAGACATTCTGGATGAACTTTCCGGAAGCCTTCAGGGAGAATACATGGGAAAGACACCTTTCCTGGTAGTCATGAACGGAGAGAAGGTCATTAACATCGGCTGCAGGGATTATTTTATCGGCTCGGCACTTATTGTGAAGAGTACGAAAGACGGAATATCGATGCTGGCCGGCGAGGATTTTGAGAAAGCAAAGAAAGAATTTGTCAGCAGATTGATTACATTGGTTGGTGACGGGCAGGAATTCTCTGCCTACGAATTAGCATAGGAGGAAGAAAAAATGAGCAGAACAATACCGAGAGCATATGTAAGTGCAGCATGGAGCGAGGACCGCGTGGACGCGGAGAATGAAGCAAGAAAGTACTGCAGGGAACTGGTAAAGGCAGGTTACCTTCCGCTGTGTCCGGTACTTGCGTTCAGTGGAGTGATTTCCGAGGACGATCCGGACGGTGAGAAGAAGAGAAGGGAGATGTCGGAAGACCTGCTTCGCCGTGCGAGATTTCTGGTTGTATGCGGCAAGAAGGTTAGTGATGATGTGAAGGCGGATATTTCTCTTGCAAAGCATTATAAGGTCATTCCGACTACATTGGAGGGTGTCCTGGAATGTGGAGAATAACGGTTTTCCGCGAAAGGAAGTGATGAAATGCAGGAAGAAGTAGAAAATAAAACAGTGAATCTTGCCGTGAGAACCGGTACGGTTTCTTCCAGGGTTCTTTACCAGGCACTCAGGGGATTTGTACAGGATCAAAGAAGTGCATCCGCAAACCGTGCTGCCAGGCGTGAAAGCAGGGAGCGGTTAAAGATTGCAAGAGAAGAACGCAGGAATGCTCCGAAGCATGGAAAACAGACGGTAAAGCAGTTAATCGGCCAGGGGCAGGGTGTAGAGAGCATGGACATCGGAGATTCCGGTGTACGTGATTTGAAGCATATCGCAAACCGGTATGGCGTCGATTTTGCGATTGTGAAGGATAAAAATGAGAATCCGCCGCGATATACCGTATTTTTTAAGGCGAAAGATGTTGATGCGATTACGGCGGTTTTAAAGGATTATTCCGCAAAGCAGATGAAACGCAAAGAAGACAGGGAGAAACCGAGCGTCATAGAGAAACTGAAGGAGTATAAGGAGAAAGTAAAGAATACGCCGAGAAGGGACAAAGAAAAACGGAAGGAGCAGGAGCGATGAATACGAAAAAAATAAAAAAGCTTCTGCTTCCGAACATTCCGTTTGTTTTTGTAGGGCTGCTTGCTACGAATCTCGGAGAGGCCTGGCGAATAGCGGAAGGAAGCAATGCTTCTGAGAAGGTGCAAAGTCTTTTTATCGACGGAGCATTTGGAAAAGCATTTGCCAATCCCATGCCGAGTCTTCATCCGGTGGATTTGCTTGTCGGAATCGCCGTCGGAGGCGGATTGTGGGCCTTTATGTATTTCAGGCGTAAGAATGCCAAGAAGTTCCGGCATAATACGGAATACGGTTCTGCCAGATGGGGCACGAGTGCGGATATTGAA
>CADANR010000206.1 GCA_902789265.1 uncultured Lachnospiraceae bacterium
AATGAGAATTTAAACCCATACACACTGCAGTTTAGTTTTATTCCACCGCAGTTGATTGAGAGAACCGTTATAACGGACGAAATAATCAGCAATTATACCAGACCCGTTCCAACCTACAGAGGGATGTTTATTACCGGTGTGCGCGGATCCGGGAAAACGGTTTTGCTCGGAAACATACGGAGCCGCATTGATACATTGAAGGACTGGATTACAATCGATTTAAATCCGGAAAGCAATTTGTTGGAATCTCTTGCCCGGGGATTATATATGATTCCGGAATTGAAGGCACTGTTCATAAAAGCAAGATTGGACTTCTCAGTGGTTGGAATAGGACTTCATCTGGAAAACGCAGAATTGATTGCTTCAGATGAAGAGGATGCGGTAACCATGATGCTGAAGATATTAAAAAAGGCAAAAAAGAAGCTGCTTGTGACAATTGATGAGGTAACCTACAGTAAGGATGTTGCCAGATTTTCGCATGCTCTTTCGTCATATGCAAGTATGAATCTGGATGTTTTTCTTCTGATGACTTCACTTACAGAGAATATCAACAATATTCGTAATAAGAAATCATTGACTTTTCTATACAGGGCCAAGGTGAAGGAACTGGACAATTTGAATATTACGGCGATTACGAAAGATTATCAGAAAACCATGCATTTGAGCAGGGAAGACGCGGAAGAGTTAGCTTACCGGACCGGTGGATATTCTTTGGCTTTTCAAACAGTCGGGTTTCACTATTTTAATGCATTGTGTAAAGGAAAAGAGTATGCAAAATTAAACCATGGCAGAATTCTTTCAGAGATTGATATCACGCTTTCGGAATTGGCTTATGATAAGATTTGGGAAGAACTTTCGGTAAATGACAGGAGAATTCTTAAGAGTCTCGCAACTCTTGAAACGGATAGAGAACCAAATGTCAGGGTGGGGAATCTCCGGGAACATGTCGGGATGTCATCGGATACTTTTACCATATATCGGAAGAGGCTTATTACGGATGGAGTCATAGATGGACAACAGTATGGTTACATTAAATTTCGCCTGCCCGGTTTCGGAAGATTTGTGAAAAGGCAGATGTACTGATGGTAACAACGAATTCGTATTACAATATATTCGGTAAAATCCCTTCCGGTTTTTTTAATCTGCTCTCAAGCGGAAGTAATCAGGAGGTTTATTCGGAGTGCCTGATTTTAATTTATGAGCAATTTGAACGGGAAATATCTTACCGGATGGATCGGAGACGAATCCGTGACGTTCTTTCCATGCGTCTGTATGAGTTGCAGATTTCCCTGACATTTGAGGAAGAAGAAGCGAAGGACTATTCGGATTTGGCGAATGCCATTATTCGGAAAATGTGCAGTAAAAATATTGGCTGGCTGGAAGAGGAGACAGATGATACAACACTTGAAAAAGCAGTTTATATGACAGAGAACGGACTTGCTCTTGCGGAGTTTTTATTGTCTGTTCAAAAGCCGGAAAAAGAGGAATATTCCGCATATATTATTGAAATTCGAAACATTCTTTTAAATCCCGATTTATGGAAAGAACATCCGTATATTCACGGAATAAAACGGATTAATACACAGGCGAGAGCTCTTTCGAAATCACTGAAAAAACTTTCCACCTATATTCGTAAAATCATTGAACGAATGATCTTGGAGGAATCCTTTGAATCTTTGACGGACAATTTGATTGAGTATTTTGACGGAGGTTTTGTAAAAGAGTACGCAAGGTTGACCAAGGAGCAGAATGTTTATCGGTATCGGGGAATTATACGAACTGAACTGGAGAAAATTCGTAAAAAGACACAACTGATGGACCGAATTGTACAGGAATGTATTTTGGAAGAAAACCTTACCGAAGAAGATGCGAAAGAACTGGTTGAAGAACTTCTCTTAAGTATCAATCGTTTCCTGTTTGAAGACTATGAGCGAATTATGAAAGACATTAAACATAAGATTAATGTGTATCTTCAAGTGGGAATCGGCCGTGCCAGATTCCTAAGGAATCGGGAAATTGATGAAAGAAGTTATGTGGAAAGAACAATTCGGATGATTTCACAGGAATATAAGGAACTATCTAACAAGGATTTGCTACCATTGGAATTGTCTGCATTGTTTACATTTGAAAGACATGAATTGATTGATCCTTCCTCCATTCGTTTTCCCGGTAAAGAGAGGATTATTTCAAAGGTGACCCATCAGAAAATGGAAGAACTTACGGAGAAAGATCTGGCAGAAGCAAAAAAGCAGCAGGAGTGGGAAGCATTTAATCCATATTCCAAGGATAAAATGAAACAATTCTTTTTATCCTG
>CADANR010000207.1 GCA_902789265.1 uncultured Lachnospiraceae bacterium
GCGGGATAATCATATTGCATTTAAACAGTCCGAAGGATATCGGGCTTTAGATGCTGCTGTTGAAGCGAAACTGCAGAATGTTACGAATGATAATTTAAAGGAATCTTATAAACAGGAAAGAACGAATTATTTAAAGAATCATCTTACCATCGATGCCAACCTTCAGCAGAGCCTGACCAATCAAGCTGCAGCGGAACTGGTTTCGATGAAAAATGCATACCGTAGTCTTGCATCGGTTAAGAATTATCTGGAAAGACAGATTAATGACTGGAATGAAGCAAATGCAATCCAGAAAACGGATGAGAATGGTTTTTATATCATTAACGAAGAGGAGTTTGAACGGAAATGCCATCAAATGTCGGATTCCATGTATCGTTTCATGAATGCCAGAGATCTCATTCTTGCACTTGTAACGGATGCCGATGTAAAAGCTGCAACGAAAAAATATAACGAAAATCACCAGGATAATAAACTAAGCTACAATTCGGTAGCGGATATACGTAATTTAATTCCGGGAGACAATAATGCGGACCTGCTGACAGAGTACTTTGGTTGCATTCTTGAAGAATTGGGTAAGGATCTCGGTAAAACATTAAATCTTAAAAATGAGATTGATAATATTCGTGTCCCTGCCGAAAATGCAGAAATTAATCCGGATACTTTAGTTACGCATCCGCACAATGATCGTATTAATGCGTTAAAAGCAGCGATTCCGGCACAGGATCCGCAGCGTCAGGAGAAAATTAATCTGCTTGATAATATCAACAGCAATCTGACGGAAACCAAAGAAAATGTCGTGAATTATTTTGTAACGTATCATGAAATGGATCATCGTCCCACTGCTGTAACACAACCGATAGAAAAAAGCATGGACACCCATAATGACGGAGTATACAGTGATTTATCCCGCAAGTATGAATGCGTTACGGGAAATCATAAAGACAGGAATTCATTTATCAATCCGGAAAAAGAAGAGACGATTCGGAATCTTCGTGAACATCCGGCCATTCCAAGCGAAGATACCAGAACTAAAATTGTGCGTCTGATTCATAACATGGAAGCGCTTGAAATGATTCCGCAAGACGGAAATGTCCAATTTGAACAGGGTGAAAAGATCTATGGGTATCGGAAACTGGAAGATGCACGTATTGATTTAAACAATAAACTGAATGCAGGTAACCCGGATCAGATCAAAACTTCCTATGAGGAATATATCCGTCAGAAAGAGTATGTGAAAACGATTCAGGCTCAGATTAAGCAGACTTTCCCGGACCTTAACATGGCTCCCGGAAATGTCAGCTGCGAAAGAAACAAAAATATTCCGGTGGAATTTACAAAGGATACTGTTACGGACAGTATGTTTAACAGCCTTTACCTTCTTGCATGCCAGGCGAAACGTTCCGGTATGACAATAGAGAATTTCTTAAGGAATCCTTTTAAGGGCACGGAAAAAATTCTAAATAAGAGCATTAGGGAAAATAATATCGAGAAGCATACCGAAAACTGCGATAATGTTTTTGCGGCCTTTAACAAACTGTATTATGAATCCATCGGTGGTCTGGATGATCCCGATCCCGGGAAAGCCATTCCTGAATTTCAGGGGAATGTTCATGCTTTAACGCTTTATCATGCGCCCCTTCCCGGAGTTGCTTTCGGAAGACCTGTGGAGTCATTACTCTTCCTGGAATCAGATCCTGAAATCAGGAAAAATATGATAGTTGATTATAAGGCTATGCAGAATGTTTTTGAGTATAGGGTAGAAAACGAAACCTATTTCAGAACGTTCCTGTATGAATATTCTGCCGGTGTGCATAACAAGAATGCGGAAACCATAAAACGTCTGGAGGAAGGCTTAAAGGGCGCTCTTCTGGAAGGTACCGGAAAGATTTCCGCGAAGACATTTCCGGTTTATACCGCAAACGAAAACGGTGTAAGAAAAGAGGATGATTTCAGTTACCAAAACATTCTGAATGTGAAGGACCGTTATAATACCATTATCCGGGATTATCAGAAGAATAAAGCAGCCGCAATGAATGAAATTGCAGCAAATCCGGAAATGATGAAGAGAATCCTGGAAGAGAGCATGTTTGATTATTTGACGGCACATCCGGAAGATATGCAAAAGCGCGAATACCGGAATCTTGAGTCAATTGCACTTCGTGCGGGAAAAGAACTCGGAATCCAGACTTCGGCAAAAGCGGATTATCTGCAGTTTAAGGAAGAATTCAGGGTCAAAATTACTGAAATGCAGAATACTTTGAAGAAAGAAGAGGAAGCATTCAACAAAAAAGTCAAGGAAGCCCAGAA
>CADANR010000208.1 GCA_902789265.1 uncultured Lachnospiraceae bacterium
GCTTTTTCTATCGGCTTGCTTTCTTCCGCTTCTTTCTTCTCTGCCGCTTCCTTCTTCTCGGCATCCTCGAATTTCTTATGGATATTATCGATACTTTCCATGGTTCCGCCGCCGTAATCATCGGGATCTTTGAATTCCCCTCTTTCCACCAGGCGTAAGAATGCATCCACAACATCCGTCGTAAGCTGTGTTCCGGACACCTCTTTGATAATCGATACCGCCTTTTCGAAATTCATTCTCTTACGGTACGGACGATCCGAATACATCGCATCGAAAGTATCCGCAACGGCAATAATCTGCGCCACTCTCGGAATCTCATCTCCCTTTAAGCCCTTCGGATATCCTTTTCCGTCCGGACGCTCGTGGTGACTTCCGGCACCGATTGCAAGCTCCGGCATGATGCTGATATCCTTAAGCACCGTGTAACCCAGACCGGAGTGAGACTTAATTGTCTTAAATTCCTCATCCGTTAATTTTCCCGGCTTATTTAAAACCTCGGGCGGGATCTTGATTTTTCCGATGTCATGCAAAAGCGCGATATTGTAGTATTTTTCCACGGTTTCTTCATCATAACCGAGTTCTTTTGCAAGCATTGCGGTATATACCGCAACTCGAATCGAGTGACCTTTCGTATATTCATCCTTCCACTCAATAACCTTCGCAAATGCCTCTGCCATCTCACGTACAAAGAGTTTGGTTTCCGCATGCTTCTTTTCAAGTTTCTTTAAGCGGGCTCTCGAGAATGCCAGTACAATCAGCGCAACCAGAAGAACCGCTGCTGCCGATACCGCAATAATAAACCAAAGATTCTCATAAATTGCTTTTTCCTTGTGGATGGTAATCGCAAGCTCATTCTGCGTACTGCCCATGGAATCCTGAATTTTCATGACAAAACGATAGTTGCCGCCCTTAAGGTTTGTATAATCCACCGGTTCTAACGTACTTCTGCTTACCACGGTCGGTTCCGCATCAAAGCCTTCCAGTTCATAAGTCACCTTCGGATTCATCAGCGAATACGTATAAACAAATCCGTATACCGTAATTCTCTTGGTGGATGCCGGAATCGTGTAGGAATTGTCGTTTGAATAAATCCGGACACCGTCTGCTTCAATATAGGGCACGGCCATTTTGATTTCGGTAACATTCTCCAGGGGCTTTTCAATATTGATTCTTGTTACCCCGGAATTGCCTGCCATGAATAAAATTCCCGCATTAGACACGTCACTGTAGGAATTCGCGGTGGCAACCGAAGGAAGACCGTTATCGTGGTTATAGAATACCGTCGAGATTTCTTCATTTGCCAGAAGTTCCTCCACGGTTGTAACATAAATTCCGTTACTGCTTAAAACCCACATGTCTCCTCTTGAATTTTCCACCAGATCGAAATTGTTGGAATACGGGAAATTCTTAATTGTGGTTACCTGATAATCCGCATTCATATAAGCGATGGAATTACTGGTCACAAGCCAGAAAATGCCGCGTTTTTCATCCTTCTTGATCCGGAGAATTACTTCCGAACTTAAGCCCTCTTCAAAACCGACATTGCTTACTACACCCTCGGAAAGAATATAGATTCCGTCTCCGTTGGAACCTAAAATGATGTCTCCGTTATCCGCTTCCGTTACCGTCAGGATTTCGGAATTGCTGAGTCCCGAACGTTCATCATACACTTCCTTTACGCCCGTTTTCTCATCCAGAATCGCAAGACCGCCGGTACAGGCTACAAGCATGCTTCCGTCATGCGATTCGGAAACCGCACGGACTCTTTCGGTCGGAAGGCCGTCTAAAGTGGTATAACAGTAAGCATCCTTCCCGTCGTACATGACAAGACCCCTGTTTCCGTAGGTCGCGAACCAGACCCTGTTTTTGGAATCCCTGTAAATCGAACGGATTCGTACGTCCTTTAAAAGCGTAACCAGATCCTTATATTTCTTTAGTTCCTCGTTCTGTGTAATCACTTCGCCGACCGGAATGGACGGAATCTGTCCCAGACTGTTGGATACAATCAGTCCGTTGTCCGTTCCGATAAACAGCTTGTTATCGCGGATACATGTGGAATTGACCACCGTCGGTTCCAGTCCGATTCGTTCGAATAAATCCGTAAACGGATTCGCAACAATCTTCATAACACCCTGACGGGAAGAAGTAAACCAAAGGTTGCCTTCATAGTCGATAAGCATCTGGTCAATTGAATTGTTCATCGGAAGACCTTCTAAAACCTTAAATCCCTTATCGTCCTTCATACCGATTCCGTTATCGGCACAAACCCATAAATTTCCGCCGGCCAGTTCCATGGAATTGACCTG
>CADANR010000209.1 GCA_902789265.1 uncultured Lachnospiraceae bacterium
ACTTTCTCTTTAATTGCAAACTTAGGTTTCGTACCGCCCGATTCGAAATTCAAATGCTTTGAATTAAAAAATATGGGACGCCTTCACGAAGTTGTGAATGTAAATCCCATATTGAAAAACTGCAATGTCATCACCGATTCCGATGCACACCAGATTGATTTAATCAACGAACCGATTAATACCATTCTCGTGGAAGAAAATTCCGTACAGGGAGTGCTTGATGCACTTACGCGCCCTGTGAAAAATTAATGCTTTGTATGATTACATGCACCTTATATTTCTTCCCAGTGCATCCAGGGTTCTTTTCTCGTTAATCTCTTATATGCCCCTGCGCAATACCGTTTAATCAGTGTATATTCCTTCTCTCCGGGTACCGCAATATACTCCCATTTCCGACTGTTATTAATTCGCATATAATGTGTGTTTTTAAAAATGATTCCCAAAGGGAGCAGCGCAATCTCCGCAAATATAACGAAAAATCTCATAACGGAAACAAACAGTGCGGGAAAAAGCGGACTCATTTTTCCGTATCTTTTTTTCCCTAAACCTGCAAACTCTTTTTCCGTAAGGCTTTTACTTTCTTTCCCTTTTACCATTTCATAACGTATTTTATCCGGATACATTAAGAAAACATAAATCAGGCCGAATGCTTCCGTCAGCTGTTCCATATAGAAAGTCATTTCCCTGTCATACCGGTCCAGCCTGGCATAGGAAGCTGGATACAATAATTTCAGCATACAGGACTGTCCGGAAGGTTTTGCGGGAGTCCCCTTCGGAAAAGTCACGGTAATCTTGTACAAATGTTTATGATCGGATTTATACGGAAATGTATATTCAAAGGCTATGTTTGATCCCTTTGAAAGATCTTTCACATGAACGCCCTGTTCTTTCGCAAGCCTGTTAATATCACTTATCGTCATCTTGCCATTCCTTCTTTACTCTTCCGGAACTTAAGTAAATCTTCCGTCATGCCCTTGGCAGTTCGGTAATCCAATAACTATTCTATCACATTTCTTTCCGGTTCTAAAGACTGATTTGATTTATCGTTTCCAAGGCGAATATATGACACTTTTTAAATGCATCAATGATTCTGACACATTATTCCTGTCCCTGAGTTTCATACGGACCATATTCCGTAAACGTTACCACATCATCACTTTCAAACGAAGGCTTCTCTTTCGATTTCTTCAAATACGCATCAAAAAACTCCAAAATAATCCTGCAGACATGCTCATGCGCGACATTCGGATCAAGCCCGCCGACCAGGGATTTTACCGGAATAAAATGCTTTAAATCCGAAAATCCGATATGCTGCATATCCCGAAAAATGGCATGATATGCAACATTTTTGTTACTGATAAACGCTCTCGTTACCGAAGTCTTGTTAGGTTCACAGTTCATCTGAAGGAACGGAACAGTGATTGTTTTTCCGTCATGATTTCCGAAAAGCCCGCCGTCAATATTGATTCCGCAGATAAATCTTTCCGGCTCGTCCTCGCAAAGAGCAAATGCCGTAGCTCCGCCCATGGAGTGTCCAGTTACACCGATTTTCTTTTCCCAGTCAATCAGCCGGTCAGCAAAATTCTCTTTCAAATAGCACAGTGCCGCTTTGGTATCTTCTTTCCAGTATGGAATTCTCTCCATGAGAAATGCATTATACTTTTTCTGAACCGCATCAAATTGTTCCCAGAGTTCTTCGTTACTTCCTTTCGCCTTCATAATCTTCTTGAGCGCAAGAACGGACGGGATTACCGGATGGTAACATTTGGAAGTGATTCCCTTTGCCGTTTTATAGGTTCTACCGTCATCCAGTTCGGTTAACATTGCTTCATATGGATGTCCGATGGAAACCACGACATATCCGTGTGATGCAAGTTCGCAAAACAAAAACGTATGTGCCTCACAAAACGAACCGTAACCATGGTTAAAAAGAATCAGAGGGAATCTTTCTCCTTCGATAAACGGCGCATTTTCATAGCATTCGCTTCGGTTCGTCCCCTCTTTTTCCGCCTGCTCGTATGTCGGCGTAAAATGATAATTCTTCTTTATCGCACCGACCAGTTCCTTTGACATGTAGCGCGCTTTTTCCATGCCTTCCACGGACTCTTTGCTTACGGGATAATAAACCTTTGCCGGAATACTACGCTTTGTGCCCGGAGCGCAGTACATCGCTTCGTCAAGTGCATCATATACGGTATATGTGAACATTCCGACCGCATATTCCCCGGTCGGCTTCGGGGTAGGTACCTTACTCATTGATTTGTCCTCCAAATAAAAGAATGAT
>CADANR010000210.1 GCA_902789265.1 uncultured Lachnospiraceae bacterium
TATGTCAGTTGCCGGCGGAGCCCTGATATATACGACAATAGAGGAAATACCTCAGATCACTCTCAAGAAAGATAATGACAAGGGAGCACTTGCTTTTGTAGCGGGCTTTGCACTTGTCATGCTGATGATATTTTTAAAGATAGGCAATTAGATAATTTTTAGGCAATCAGATCGGAAAGGACATCAAAAATGATATCAGCCAATTATCATACACATAGTGTGTAAATCTTAACCTTTAAGCCGCACGAAAGGGAAAATTTTTTGCTGTCAGTTTTTTTGCTGTCGGAAATGCAGGTTTGCCGTAAATGGTATATAATAGTCAGGTGGCAAACAGAATGTTGATATAATAATAACAGCACGGAGTGAATGAATAATGGGAAATGATAATGGAATCAGCACGGAAGAGGAAGATAAAAAGGCATTATCCGTGAAAAAAGACGGAGTATCTCTCCGAAAAACATTTGCCTTTATGCTGCCGGTGTCTTTGGTCGTAACGGGGCTGCTTCTGGCAGCTACATTTTTTACCTTTCGGGTCTATTATTTTTTGTCGGGAGCGACCAATGATTATATTATTTTAAGCGAATCCGCAGCCGGACTTTTGCAGGCGTCCGATTATCTGACAGAGGAAGTGCAAAGTTATTCCGTGACGGGTGACCGCGTCCATCTTGATAATTATTTTTATGAGGCAAATGTGTCCAGAAGACGTGAAAAGGCACTCTCCGTCATGGAAGAGAAGATGCCGGATTCGGAAGCACTGGCGGCATTGCGTGAGGCAATGAAAGAATCGATTGCACTGATGGACCGGGAATACTACTCCATGCGTCTTATGGTGCAGGCAACGGGAGACTCTGATATTCCGGCAGAACTGGCCGGCGTGGAATTAACACCGGAGGATGAAGCTTTATCGGATGACGAAAAACTGAAACTTGCAAGAACCATGGTGCATGATGAAAATTATTATGAACGGAAGAACAGGATTCGTTCCAACATGGAGCTCTGCATTGAGAATCTGAAGAAAGAAGTTCATTACAGACAGCACAGAATAGAAAACGATGTGTTTATAGCCCTTATTGTGATGGCAGTGTTCATTGTGATTCAGTCACTCAGCCTGATTCTGATGCTGTGGCTTACAATACGTCTGGGGATTAATCCCCTTTTGCAGGCTGTGGAACATATTAAGAAAGATCAGAAAATTCCGATTACCGGTGCACATGAATTCCGGTACCTTGCGTCGACATACAACAAGATGTATATGGCATATCAGAAGAGTATTGATAATCTCTCTTATAAGGCATCCCATGATGAACTGACAAATCTTTACAACCGTGCCGGATACGATCTTGTGATTGAGAGCATAGAATCCGAAACCACGGCATTTTTGTTAATCGATGCGGACAGGTTTAAAGATATAAACGACACTTACGGTCACGAAACCGGCGATAAGGTTTTATGTAAGATTGCCAGGGTATTGAAGAAACAGTTTCGTTCGGATGATTATGTATTCAGAATCGGCGGGGATGAATTTGCGGTACTGATGGTTCATGTAAGCCCGGAACTTGCCGAACTGGTGACAAATAAGGTGGAATCCATCAACAGGGATCTTGCCAACGATGATGACGGCTTACCGAAGCTTTCGGTCAGTGTCGGAATTTCCATGTGTTCTAAGGATTTAACCCCGCATGAATGGTATCGCGAGGCGGATGCCGCTCTTTATGAAGTGAAACGAAACGGCAGAAACGGATGCTGCATCTTTAGGAAATGAACCGTTATGATATCCTTCGACAGGAGTCAATTACTCCAATCGTTGATACCATTGGATCGGTTTGCCGGATCGCATTTGTTGTTCTTCTCTGCATTATCAAAAATAAAACAAAAGACAGCATAAAATTCTCCCCCTTGCTTATATTTTCAATAGTTTCCATTGGGTTCTACTTTTTGGATGGGTATTGTATTATAAAGGCATTGTAAATCCGATTGTTATTCTTTGTTTGACACTGCCGCATTGGTGTGGTTGAACTGTGCTTTGAAGGCGTTCAGCTCTTGAAGATGCTAATCCAAAAACGAAACAGAAAGGCATAATATGACAATAGAATACAGGCAGGCTGCATTGGAAGATGCGGAATTATTAATAAATATTTATAATGCTTCTTTTTATGATGATTATTTGCGATATGGTTCTTGCCCGGGATATGGACAAGCAAAAGAAAAGATGCAAGAGTCAATCAACAAATATCTGAAACATATCATACTA
>CADANR010000211.1 GCA_902789265.1 uncultured Lachnospiraceae bacterium
CCTTCCCTGTTTAAACATTCCGTATCCCTGCCTACAATCATGGAAACTGCTTTTCTTCCGTCATCAAGTGTTCCGTTCTTTAAAGCATCAAAGACTTTCATGCTCTCATCCCGAAGACTTTTCGTTGCCAGAATCTGATAAGTCATAACGGCTTCGACAAGTATTCCCAAACCTGTATGGATTTTGTAAGCCAGAAATAAAATTCCCCCGAAGAAAACACATGTAAGAATCACTACTGTCAGAACCGTCAGGATTCCGAAAACAAACTCCCTTTTATTATACTCTTTTCCCTCCGGGTGATTTTTCAAAAAAAGCTTTGTAAGTCCGGATATGAGTAATCCAATCAAGCGTACCGGATGCGGCAGCCGGTGCGGATCTCCGAACATCAAATCAAGGATATATCCAAGATGAAATGCAATTGTATGTGCGATAAAAAATGAACCGATATTCAATCTGTTTCCCCAGTAAGTTTCGCTAATTCTGCTAAATAACTTCCGTCTTCTCCGGAAAGCGTACAGAGATACCCGTCGCCGCATTCCGTCTGAAAATCAAAATACGCATCTTTCGTAAGATGTGAAAGAACTGCCATAATGGTTCCGCCATGGGCGATCACTCCGATATGAACCGGCTTAATATCATCCAAAATCTTTTCGAATCCTTCCCATTCTCTTTCACAGTATTCTTCCCTGCTTTCACCGTTCGGAAATGGCAGTTTTCCGCCGCTTTCAAGCCAATTAATATACTCCGGATTTTCTTTTAGTTCTTCGTAGTTCTTTCCTTCGAAGTCTCCGAAATCAATTTCATCGAATTCATCAATGATTATCTTTTCCATCTCCGGATAAAGAATCTCCGCTGTGGAAATGCACCTTTTTTTCTTTCCGCAGTACAGCATGTCTATCGAAGGATACATTCCTTCCTCCTTTTTCTTTTTAAGTTCCCGGATTCCTTCATCGCAAAGATCGTCATCCGTACGCGCCCCGCAGTATCTTTTCTCCAGATTGGAAGACGTTTTTCCATGACGGATGAATAGTATATTTGTTTTCTTTTCGTTATTATCTTCACTCATAGTCAGAATATTAATGCATTATGTCACTTAAGCTTTTGCCCGATTCCGCAACTTACCCGAATTACTTCCTTTGCTTCTTTTGCAAGCTTTATCAGAATTCTTCCGGTTCTTTCCCTGTACTCTCTTTCAAACGGATCCATGGGAACAATTCCGTTTCCGATTTCATTTGAAATCAGGATACACCCAGGAAGATCTTTTAATTCCAACAGTTCCGTTTCAGGATCTTTTCCTTCCTTCATCTGCTCTTTGATATACTCATGCAGATGATCGATGATAAATAATCCTTCCGTTTCCTTTGGAATTTCCGCATCGTAAATCCGGTCCGGGTTCACTCCGTACTTTTCCTTTGCATATTCCGTTTTTCCCTGGTATGCTCCACCTATAATAAGAATCATAACACTCCTGCCACTATATTGATTACTGCTGCCGTAACAGCAATTGAACACTCATAAACCACTACAAAGAATCCTTCCGTATCACCTGTGATTCCGCCAAGTTCTTTTTTACACTTCAGATAATAGAAAAGGAAAACAAGTCCGGAAATCAAGGTAAGAATTCCTCCGTATAACGGATGAATTAAAATCTCAGCACCGATACAGATTGCAGCTTCGATAAAGAGCAGAATCCGAACTGTAATCTTTGATGCATTCGTTGCAAAATACGCAAGAGTTCCGCCTGATTTGGCCGAAGGAAAGAATACCGCGGCAAGTGCACTGAGTACTCTTGAAAATGCAAAAGAAATACACACCAACAGCATCAGGTTCTTATCCTGAATCTGTGAAATAGCAGCCAGATAAATCAGAATGCACACTGCAAGGCTGATAACTGCAAATGCACCGATATGGGGATCCTTTAAAATCTCCAGTTTCTTCTCTTTCTCCCGGTAAGAACAGAATGCATCCGAAGTATCCATGAAACCGTCCACATGAATTCCGCCGGAAAGCAGAATGGCAATTACCGGAATTCCGATTGTTCTTGCAATCTCTCCGATTTCAAACTGCCTGCACAGAATATTCCAGCCGAAAACCAACGCCCCGATAATCACACCCACGAAAGGAAAGAATACGAAAACATATTTCATATCCTCTTCCTTCCACTCCGTGCGAATTGTCGGAATGATGGAATACATCGATAATGCAATTAGAAATGATTTAATTACGTGCATTCA
>CADANR010000212.1 GCA_902789265.1 uncultured Lachnospiraceae bacterium
TTTGATTTGGAAGAAGCCTTCTTAACTTTGTAAGGCTTCTTTTTATTTCCGAGCCGGAATAAAATCACGGGAAAAATCGATAAAAGGATACATGTTAAAGCCATCCCGAGATGGATGATGACGGCTTTGTCGCCGTGACGCTGTACTAAGTATTCCAAATATCCGGTGGCACCAAGGGATGCAAGCTCCGCAACAACAAGAAGTACGAAACCGACTTTGAAGCCTTTGCTTTTGATGGCGCGAATCAGGAAATAAACCAGTACGGCAACCAAAAAGACTGCTGCGAAAATCTGGATGATGCTGACAAAACCGTTAAACGGAAGGTATCCTGCATCGTATCTCGCACTTTCCAAAACCAGTTCCGCGGAACTGAACAGAACAAGGAAAGTGCAGGCGGTGCAGCCTTTTTTTGTTTTATGAATCAGGTAAAAGACTGTCGTAAGGATCCCGATTAAGAAAAATGCGAGGAAGCCGAAGAAGTAGATTGCAAGGCGGTATTCCGTCTCGCCCTGGCTGGTAATGGCTTTCGAAACAAACGGCAGATTCCATAAATTTTCATTTGTGATGACCATTCTTCCGAGGCAGCTTTGGTGATACCGGCAGGTCAGATATAAAAATCCGATGCCGAATGCGGTTCCGGGTGCAAGTGCATCCAGCATTTCCGGGACATTTTTATTAAGCTTTATCAAGTGAACAAGTACGCATGCGAGAAGGATTCCCGGGATGATTCCGAGAATCGAGAAGGTGTCTAAATCCTTCGTGGTAATTGCCGCCCATAGATTTTCAAATCTGGACTGGTGGGAATACCAGTAAAGGATGCGGCAGAAAAGGAATGAAAACAATACGCCGAAGGGGAGGAAGACAAAGAGCGAGAGCGTCCGTTTCCCACCTTCCCTGGTGGTATACAAAGAAAGCGCATAGAAAAACCATGCGGGAATCGTGAATGCAATCAGGATTGCGCTCCAGGTTATTTCCAAATTGTCGATAATCAATGCGGTTGAGTTCATGGTGTCTTTATTCTGTAATTCAGTAATTTCTTTAATCAGTCAGCTGTTCGTCTGTAAAATTTTGATTGTAATATTCTAATTATTCTCATCTTCCGGGAGTGCCGTTGCGAAATAAAGGATGTCGCTTACGGTACGCTCGGTGTCAAAATCTATGTGGTTCGAGACATGGTCGCGGATGATGATTTCCGCGGTCTGCCCGCCGTCTAAAACATATGCATTTTCCACTTTCTTACTCATCATCATGTCACGCGCTTCCGCAATCGTGCAGGTCGGCGTGCCGTATCCGTTATTGCAGGTGGTTAAAAGATAATGTCCGTTTCCGCGTGTCGAGAGAATCGAACGGGAATAGCGGGTATTTACTTCTCCGATTAAATAGCTGTTGCTTGAAATATGCGGCTCTCCGTCTGCAATTAAGACCGGTCCGAAGGCCAGCGTAAAGAGAACGTCATTGTCTTTGACATACTGTTCCGCCTGCTCCTTGCTGGCGAGTTCGCCGGCGTAGGTAAAGAGCAGCTCGCCGTCGGAATTGACGTGGCAAAGCTCGAGCTTTACGGGGTTGAAGCGGTATAAGGTGCGGTTATAAACCGTCATGCCTTCTGCACGGAATTTGTAGAAATCGCCGTTCATGGCAACGACCGCATTTGATTCCTTTGCAAGTTCCGAGCCGTATTTCTGCACGGGGGAGCCGTAGGTATCCATGCTGAACTTCCGTCTGAACTGTGAAGCATCCGCAATATAAACCTCGGCAAAATTGCAGCCGTGGCCGAGAACACGCTCCTTCCAGACAACGGCAAGGATGGTGTCATCCGCGTAATACTCAATCGGCTTGCGAAGAAAATCCGCGTTCGGATCAAAGAACGGTTCCTTGTCACCTACAAGTTGCGGATATTCGGCGATTAATTTTACGATTTCGTTCGGATCCTCGGTGATGCCGTATTTATTCGGGTTCGGAACCGGTCCCTTGGTGGCATCTTCGGCGAGGGTATATACCTTCGGAATAAAGGTTAAGTCGCCAAGGACTTCACTTTTTATATTGTTTGCGTAGTTTGCACCTGAAGAGGAGGAACCGTTTAAGGCAAGCTGCAGGGAATTGTTCGGCAGTACCTTCCATTCGCCGTTTTGGTAAGTAAGCTCGAGACCGATCAGGGACTGTGTATAATAGGAAGGCGCATCCTGAAGGACTTTTACGATTGCACTTTGATAGATTTCTTCCAG
>CADANR010000213.1 GCA_902789265.1 uncultured Lachnospiraceae bacterium
AAGCGGAAGAAAGCAAGCCGATAGAAAAAGCAGAAGAAAGCAAGCCGGAAGAAAAAGAAGAAAGCAAGCCGGAAACAAAAGAGGAAACTTGAATTTCAGGGAAAAAAAGAGTAAAATAACAGGTTGTGCCGGGAGAAGCCGGCACAGAGAAAACAGAAAGTAATCAGATAAAGAACAGGAAACGAAAGAAATGGATTTAATTAAGAAACCCACAACAGGAATGAAAGACATTACGCCCGAGGAGATGGCGCTTCGTAACTACGTCATGGATGAAATCAAGAAGACGTACTCCTCCTTCGGATTTTCACAGATTGAGACTCCCGCAGTGGAGCATATCGAAAACCTTTGCTCCAAGCAGGGCGGGGAAAACGAGAAACTGATTTTTAAGATTTTAAAGCGCGGGGAGAAACTGAATCTGGCAGCAGCCGAATCGGAGAATGATTTGGTGGATTCCGGACTCCGTTATGATCTGACGGTTCCTTTAAGCCGCTTTTATGCAAATAATGCAGCAACCCTTCCGAAGCCCTTTAAGGCTCTTCAGATGGGCAATGTATGGCGTGCGGACCGTCCGCAGAAAGGACGTTTCCGTCAGTTCATGCAGTGTGATATCGATATCCTTGGCGAGCCTTCCAATCTTGCGGAAATCGAGCTGGTGCTTGCAACCACAACGCTGCTCGGACGCGTCGGCTTCAAGGGCTTTAAAGTGCATATCAACGACCGCCGGATTCTGAAGGCAATGGCAGCTTATGCGGGATTTGCCGAAAGCGATTATGACAATGTATTTATCGAACTGGATAAAATGGATAAAATCGGTCTGGACGGTGTCTGCGGATGCTTAATCGGAAGCGGATTTGAAGAGAGCGCAGTGGAAAAGGTAAGAACTCTCTTTGAGGAATTCGATAAACAGAGCGATAAACTCGGATGCTTAAAAAATACGCTCGGAGATTTCATTGAAGAGAATGCAGCGGATAATTTGGCCGAGATTTTAACCGCAGTAGAGGCATCGAAGGGTGCGAACTGTGAAATCGTATTTGATCCGACTCTTGTCCGGGGCATGAGCTATTACACCGGAACGATTTTTGAAATCGAGATGAAGGAACTGAACTGCTCCGTTGCAGGCGGCGGAAGATACGATAAGATGATCGGCAGATTTACCGGTCAGGATACACCGGCCTGCGGCTTCTCCATCGGATTCGAGAGAATTATCACAATTATGATGGAGCAGGGCAAAAAGGCACCCGGGACGACTGAGAAAACCGCATTTCTGGTAGAAAAAGGAATCGACGGAGAGCGCCTCGGCGAGATTATCGTAAAGGCTCAGGAATTACGTGCCGAAGGAAAGACGGTGCTTGTTACCCGCATGAACAAGAATAAGAAGTTCCAGAAGGAACAGCTCGAAGCGGACGGATATACAGAGTTTACGGACTTCTATCGTGAGGCACTCAAGAACTAGTTGCAACTGTAATTCTCATCTGCGGTCTCGTAGAGGATCGCACGGTTTACAGTATTGAAACCTGAAAATTATGAGTGCTCCCGTTCTATAGAGCCCGCAGCTGAGAACATTCAGTTGCATTATAGATGGATGCATAACGAAAGATATGGAGGATAAAAAAATGGCTGAGTCCATGAATGGTTTGAAAAGAACACATCGCTGTACGGAGGTTTCCGAGGCGAATTTAGGGCAGACCGTCACCGTGATGGGATGGGTTGCCAAGAGCAGAAATAAAGGCGGAATTATATTTACCGATTTAAGAGACCGGTCCGGAATCCTGCAGATTATCTTTGAGCAGGGCGAAGGCGAAGAGTTCGTGGATGCCGCAAATTTCGAAAAAGCATGTGCACTCCGTTCCGAGTTTGTTATCGCGGTTGTCGGTAAAGTCGTAAAAAGAGGCGGTGCGGCAAATGAGAACTTAAAGACCGGTACGATTGAGATTCGTGCGAATTCCCTTCGTATTCTGTCCGAGGCATTAACCCCTCCGTTCCCGGTAGAAGCGGACTGCAAGACGAAAGAAGAAATCCGTTTAAAATACAGATACCTGGATCTCAGAAGACCGGATATCCAGCATAATATCATTATGCGTTCCGAGGTGGTTCAGAGAATCCGCAATTTCTTATCCGAAGAAGGGTTCCTTGAGATTGAAACACCGATCCTTATGAAGTCTACACCGGAAGGAGCAAGAGATTACCTTGTACCGTCACGTGTACATCCCGG
>CADANR010000214.1 GCA_902789265.1 uncultured Lachnospiraceae bacterium
AACATCCATAATATCATCCGTATCGCGGTTATGGATTTTATTCTCCGCAAAGCAATAGATACAGTCCAGATTGCAGTTTCCGGAAAGCTGCCAGCCGATGTAAAAAGGATAGTCCGACTGAATCTGCTTTGTGCGTTTCTCTGTTTGCGTATTTAAATATTCCTCAAGCTTTTCCGGAGTGTCGGTTACATGAATTTTTTCAAGATCCGAAAGAGTCAGCCCCTCATAAAACCAGAATACATGTGTCGGTTTGTTATATACGGTAATTCCGTTGTTTTCCTCACGAATAAAATATTTTTCCCCAACGGCTTTTTTCTATACTTCAGTCATCTTTATATCAGTCATCTTTATTTTCCTCCATATAATCCTTTGGAATAACGGCAATACGATAATCCTTCAATGTCAGTGTATCATTCTCCGTATAACGGTAGCGGCTGATTACCCTGAGCATCTCCGGTATTCCGGAAAGAGAAACATATTCTTTCTTAACCAGAACATCTTCGGAAAACAGGTAATCTTCAGGCATCTCATTTTCTTCTTCTTTTGTAAGAACGCGATGAATATAATCCCGATGCGCTTCGCGATAAACAATTCTGTATTCGGTATTTTCGTCAAAAAAGTGGCATTCGTAGGGAATTTCTTTTTCGAATAGTTCCTTCTCTTCCAAACTAAGCCCGTCCCCTATAATCTCATAGGGAGAAAATAAAAGCCTGTTTCGAAAGTATGCCATAACCAGACCTTTGGGAGGTATTAAATCAATTTGAATTTCCTTCATCATAAGCCTCCAGTTCTTCTGTATACCATAAAACCAGTTTCTCTTCCGACAGGGCAGGAGCAAACTGATTTCTCATCAATAAAAGCAAATCCATCGGAAGCAGTGTTTCCATGGGAACACCCGCTTTCCATTCTGCATAATCCGCAAAGGCCAGCGCTTTAATGCGGCTTCTTAAAACAGCCAGACTTACCGATTCTTTGAAAGTTTTACCCACCGTCTCTTCCTCTGGGGAAAGCGGATAAGTGATTTCGTATAAAGGTGGGCTTACACTTTCTGCCAGACGATAATACCGATCCACGGCCGGATATGCCATTACTTCGCCGTAACCGTCTTTTGTCCGTTCTCCGAGAAAGCAGTTCCTGAGCGGAAAAATATCCACGGGTTCATCGTCTTTTGTTTTCACACGGATAACGGAGCCTTTTGCAATACATCTGACTACGGGATTGTCCAGGTTCCAGTTGCGGTTCACGGAGTAGTCCTTGCTGATATTGATATATTGCCCTTCCATCATAAGTTTTCCCGGACAGTTTAAAACAGCTTCAATCTCCTTCAGTAAATCTTCCGCTTTACAGGACGGCATTCCGTCATCACCGATTAAAAGAACGTCCGAGATACAGACGAAATCAAAAACTTTTACGGGAAACTCCACAGGAACCTCCGATTCATTGACACCCGTGATATTTAAATATATTTCTCCGTACCCTTCTTTTGACAGGGTTCCGGCAAAGAGTAAGGGTTTTAAGGAAATCCCGGATGTGAGTTTTTGTATCGTATCATGATTTCCGTATATTCTGCCGTAAAATACCTGGCCGGAGGTCAGCGCGTCATACATTTCTCCGTTTTCCGAAAGAATGTGTTCTGTTTCCGGTGTCGTATAGGTAAGAAGATTTCCCTGAAAATCCGAAGCAAAACAATCCGTCAGTTCCGTATCCTGTTCCAGAAGCTTCGGATCCCGGCCTTTCGAAAGACGGTAGCGCATCTTACTTTTATCAAGCTTTACTACGGAAATACAGGCAGGCACCGGAAGAAGACGGCGGTTATCAAACCCGATATAAGCATTGGTACAGATAATGTTGTCCCACTCCTTTTCCGTACTGTCCGAAATGCAGGAACGAACAATGCTTTGTATTTCCGAACCCGGAATATACGGATAGGTCCTGTCTTTGTCTGAGAAAGGTGCGTCAAAACAGGCAGGTGTCAGAAGTATGGCGGAATAATCCAAAGAAACGTAATCTGCCTGGGAACGGAATACAGCTTCCTCTGTCTTTAGGGTATCAATTTCGGAAAAGCGAAGTTCTACTTCACCGGAGATTTCTTCCGTGGTAATTCCGATTCGTATTTTACCGGATAATTTGTTTTTCAGTTCTTCCGTAAGCGTTGCGGTTTTTAAGAAGCTCCTTTGCAAAATAAACATATCCCCTGTATCCTTCGGGATGAGCGAAACCGATTTGTGTATTCCCGTCGATGAGTCCTTTATTTCGTAAGATTCCGGCAATCGGCAGATAGGGAAGCATAAGATTATCAAAAGGAACATCATAACGATATCCTTCCGATAATTTCATGGTATTTGAAAAAGCCACTTCTCCAATTGTTGTGATAATCAGTTCAGGCATGCGTTTTTCCTCTTTCGTTATTTTACAAAATCAAGAAGTCTGATTGCATCAAACCAGACTGCATGCGTAGTATTTTCGGAATCGGTAAAGGTGGGTGCACCGAGGGAACCGGCTAAATCCACACCTCTTTCTTTCATCTTGTAAATCCACTCCGTAAAATCCAGTCTGCCCAGGGTATAGGATTGTTTCATTATTTTCATCGGAAATTCGGGAAGAGGGGATTGTTTTAATGTATGTACCCGTTTCATCAGCTCGTCATAATGAAATGGTCTGCCTTTGTCTTTTGTATTCCTGCTGTAAGGACGCAGGAGAAGGTCAATTCCTTCGGAAGTATGATACGTGCGTTTTCTGAGCATATCCAGTTCCTGGATATTCGGGTTGTCGCAGATTTGGAAATCAATCCAGTTGCCGGCCAGACCGTCGCAGAGATTCCGTTCTTCTTTTGCGGCGGTTTTGGCGCTCCTGCAGCATTCCTCCGCCAGAGTATATGAGGAATGGAAGGAACTGTCCAAGGTTACAAAGGAGATTCCCGCACATACATAGAGCGGAATCCTTTGCCCGTCCTTTTCCCAGATCATGCATCCTTCCAGATTTCTGTAGAATATGTCGAGGAACGGAAAGGCAAGATTTGCATTGCACATCAAATTGATATCATCCCCTGCACGGTGAAGCACCTGGAAATTACGGATGAAATTTTCTTCCCTTCCGCCTGCGTTCAGATAATACTCCTTCAGCTCTTCCTCCGTCTTTGCCATAACTTTTAAGTAGATCTGCTCAATGGTTTTATGAATTGTCCGTCCGACAATAATTCCGTCCGCATAGTTTAAGTTCGCCTGTAAAAGTCTGCCGATTGTGATTCCGATATTGTTTCCGTCCGCATGGATGAATGCAAGATAGGATTTTCCGTCAGAAGCGGTCATGGACTGCATATCCTTCAAATCAAACAGAATCTTT
>CADANR010000215.1 GCA_902789265.1 uncultured Lachnospiraceae bacterium
TGGAAAACAATATTCTGGAATCGCCGACATTTGCATTTCTTCCGATGAACCATACCTACGGCTTTAATCCCTGTATTCTGGCAACTTTGTACAACGGAACAACGCTTTGCATAAACCGTGATGTGAAGAATCTGTTCCGTGATATCAAGGCATTCAATCCGTTCTTTTTCGGCGCGGTTCCGATGGTGATTGAGAGCATGTATGACGGAATTTTACGTGAGGTAAAGAAGCGCGGAAAAGAGAAATCCTTCGCAAGACTGATTAAATTCAGTAACTTTTTACGTAAGCACGGAATCGATATGCGGCATAAATTTTTCGGAAAAATCATTGCTCCGAATTTAAGGCTTGTTGTAAACGGCGGAGCACCCTTAAGGAAAGAGTATGTCGAGAAATTCGATGAACTCGGAATCATGATTTTAAACGGCTACGGCCTTACGGAATGTTCACCGACGATTGCGGTAAGCCGTGTCTATAACAATGTTGCGGGTTCTGCCGGAACCATTATGAAGAATATCGAAGTGAAAATTGCAGAAGACGGGGAAATTCTTGTAAAGGGTCCCTGCGTGATGCATGGCTATTACAAGGATGAAGCGGCTACGGCTTCCGTTATGGAAGATGGGTATTTTAAGACCGGGGATATCGGCTATACCGACGGAAGAGTCATCTTTGTAACGGGACGCAAGAAGAACCTGATTATTACCGAAAACGGAAAGAATGTCGCACCGGAATATTTGGAAGACAAGATTTCCGCATTCGAAGAAGTGGCGGAATGCCTGGTGGTTCCGAAGAAAATCCGGAATTCCACGGTAATCTGCGCCAAGGTATTTTTTAAAGAGAATACAAGGGATTCGGAGATTCAGTTCCAGGAGAATTTAAAGACTTTAAATGAATCATTGCCCGGATATATGAGAATCACGGATTACGAAATCATGAGTGAGGAATTCGAGAAAAACAGTTCAAGGAAGATTATCCGGAAACGGTATTTGTAGAATGAAAAAAGAGTAAATGAATTGTGAACGGTAATTGTAAAAGGGAAAATAACAGAGAGTAAAAGAGAGAGTAAAAGAGAGAGTAAAAGAGGAATTGTATGTTAGAAGTTATAAAAGAACTGCTTGAAAAAGAGTATCAGCTCACGGATGTGAACATGGACACGGATTTTAAAAGAGATCTTGGGTTAAACTCTTTTGATTTTTTGAATCTGATTTGTATTTTCGAAGAAAAATACAATGTGGAACTCGATGAAGAAAAGTACCGGAATATCAATACAATCGGGGAATTGTGTGAGTATCTGGAATCATTGGTAGGAACGGATGCAGTTTAGAATCGCCGGGGAAAAGAAAGACGAAAAAAGCTTTCTTTCCTTTCGAAAGAAAAAATATAAAGATGATGCAAAGTATGTGGACAATAATTACTTTATGCTGCAGGAAATCTTTGCGGGGAAGCTGCATTTCGTAAAGAGTGTGGAAATTATCCCTGCGATGGTAGTCGCGGAAGAAAGCGATGTATTGGCGCATGCAAGAACAGGAGACATACTGTGCGAAGCAATTAT
Source organism: uncultured Lachnospiraceae bacterium (assembly GCA_902789265.1). Lineage (GTDB taxonomy): Bacteria > Bacillota > Clostridia > Lachnospirales > Lachnospiraceae > UBA3766. The sequence goes on from CADANR010000215.1 coordinate 1,550, forward strand.
TGCATATGCACCGCTCCTTCCGGAGTATATTCAGATCTGTTTTTTCGAAAGCCTGGAAGGCTGTGAGAAAGCAGTGGAACTGCTTATGGATCAGGCAGGACGGATCGGGAAAGAGCATGGCTGCAGCCGGATTGTAATCGGTCTTTTCGGTCATGTAAATTACGGACTCGGGTTCTTAAATTCGCATTATGATTCCGTGAATTCCTTTTCGTCTCTCGGGAATCCGGCATATTACAATGCGTATTTTGAGAATCTCGGATGTGAAAAGACCAAGCTGAATACGTACTTTACACATGATCTGAATAACCGCCTGTCACGGTATCCGGCACTGATTGCAAAGCTTCGTAAAAACTACGATTTTAAACCGTTTGATAAAAGGCAGTTTGAGTATTATTCGCATATTTATACGGATTTAAACAATGCCTGCTTTACGGAGCATAAATATTATTATCATCGTGAGTATGAAGACGATTATGAAATGCTAAAGGAACTCTTTCTTTTCATGAAAGAGGATTCGCTGTTCTTTGCATTTAAGGGGACGGAACCGGTCGGGTTTATTATGTGGTATCCGGATTATAACGGGTACAAAACATTTCTTTAAAAATAAATTAAAGGGAAAGAATATTAAAACCGCCAAGGTGATGGAGTGGGGAGTGTTGGAAGAATATCGCGGATGCGGTCTTCCGGTTGCGCTTACGGACTGCGTTTATCAGACACTGAAATCGAACTACAACTGTAGTCGGGTGGAATCTTCCTGGATTCTCGACGAGAACGAAGACTCCAACAGTATCTGTCAGGCAATCTGTGACGAGAAGTATAAGGAATATGTTGTTTATGAAAAAGCAATCGGATGAAAATTTGAAATCCGTGATTACATCAGATCCGAAGGAGATCTTCGACTGTCTTTCCGGTACTCCGGTATGGGACAGTCTTTCCAATCCTTTTACTTTGGAAATGCTTACGTTACTTAAAGAGAGTAATCCGTTTAAGCAGACCTATTATTATATCGAGCAGGGTGAAAGCTATGCATTTTTCATTGTGTATGAAAGCCGGATGAATATCATGACACTCGGGAAATCCGAGTGGATGATGAATGT
>CADANR010000216.1:0-2108 GCA_902789265.1 uncultured Lachnospiraceae bacterium
TCCGGTACGCAGAAGAGAAGCACCTATATGATACCGTTCCCATGAAAGAATCCGAGATTCTGGAGCTTTTAAAACTGGATTTAAAACCCAAACGTATTGTGCATACCTTAGGCGTTATGAATACAGCGGATGAACTCGCTCATATACATGACGTAGACGTATCAAAAGCCAGGATTTCCGCCTTATTACACGACTCAGCCAAATATTTCAGCACCGAAGATAAAATCGCTCTTTGCAGGGAATACGGTTATCCCGTTTCGGAACTGGAACTTGAGAATCCTGAGCTGTTACATGCAAAAGCAGGCGCAGCTCTTGCGAAGGCAAAATACGGATTTGAAGATCCGGAAATCGAAGATGCCATTTATTATCATACTACCGGTAAGCCCGGCATGAGCAAACTTACGGCAATCATTTTTATCTCTGATTATATCGAACCCGGGCGAAATCATTCTCCGAAGCTTGATGATTTCAGAAGAATGGCCAGAATTGACTTAAACAAATGTGCCGCATGTATTCTGGAAGAAACTTTATTATACTTAGATTCCAGACCGAATAACAGGATTAAAGCCGTTGATCCGACCACAAAGCAGGCATATGAATATTACAAGGTTTTTCTGGAAAAATAATCAATAAAACAGAAAAGAAATATATAACACAATAAAAAATACAAATTCAAAACGAAATCTGATTCACCAAGGAGAAATCACATGGATATAAAAGAAAGTGCAAAACTGGCAGTTTCTGTCTTGGACGAAAAGCTTGCCGAAAACATCTGCATTATAGAAATTAGCGAGGTTTCTACCCTCGGCGATTATTTCATTCTTGCAACCGGAAAGAATGTCAATCACGTCAGAGCTTTATCCGACTATGTTTCTGAAGCACTTGATAAAAAGAATGTGTTCTGCAAACAATCGGAAGGATATGGAAATGCAAACTGGATCCTTATGGATTACGGCGACTTCATTATTCATTTATTCGATAAGGAGAGCAGAGAGTACTATAATCTCGAACGAATCTGGAGAGATGCAAAATTTATCGACGTGCAGGATTTCCTTGCATAAGAAGACATATCATTTGATTAAAAAATAATTTAGCAAAAACAAATACAAACAGAATACAAACAGAATACAAACGCAAACAAGAGCAGCTGTCACACAGACAGTTGCTCTTGTTTATATACAACATGACCTTTTATCATTTATTTAATCTTATTTACCGTTATTATATAGGCGGAAGACACCGAACACCTTACCGAGGATCTTTACATCATCCACAATAATCGGTTCCATTGTATCGTTCTCAGGTTGGAGACGGAAATGGCCGTTTTCTTTATAATATGTCTTAACGGTAGCGGAATCTTCAACAAGAGCAACAACGGTATCGCCGTTCTTCGCAGTATCACATTTTTCGACAAAAATCGAATCTCCGTTAAAGATACCTGCATTAATCATACTGTCGCCCTTTACTTTTAATGCAAAGGTTTCTGCATTGGGCACAAGTTCCATCGGAATAGGAAAGAAACCGATGATATTTTCATCCGCAAGAATCGGCTGGCCTGCAGCAACGGTACCGACAATGGGAATGGAAGTCATCTCGGTACGAACCTGCTGGAAGGAATCGTCCACAATTTCAATTGCACGCGGTTTTGTCGGATCCTTTCTGATATATCCGTTCTTCTCCAAAGTTTCAAGATGTGCAAAAACAGAAGAAGTGGACTTTAAATTCACTGCATCACATATTTCACGAACTGAAGGGGGATAACCCTTACGTAATATTTCTTCTTTTAAGAAATCAAGTATTTCTTTTTGCTTCGAACTAATCTTGCCTTTCGCCATAATTCACCTCCAATAGTTAGGTCGCCGGAAAACCGATTATAACAGCTTTCTTTCTGCATTTCCATTAATAGAATAACATAACCCGCTCAAAAAAGCAAACATATATTCCAAAAATTTGTTCGATTATTTTAATAAAAACTATTGACATGCAGAACGAATGTTTGTATTATGTTCTAAGAACAGTTGTTCGGAATACTTGTTCGGAGGATAAATAAATGTCAAATACATTCACATCAAATACAATCACATTAGAAGAAAGAAGAGTAATCTGGA
>CADANR010000216.1:2126-2542 GCA_902789265.1 uncultured Lachnospiraceae bacterium
TAAGAACAGTTGTTCGGAATACTTGTTCGGAGGATAAATAAATGTCAAATACATTCACATCAAATACAATCACATTAGAAGAAAGAAGAGTAATCTGGAGCAAAAGAAGAATCGAACGTAGAAATACAACGATTCGTAAATATTCGGTACGTTTTTTAATTCTTATTTCGTTCTTATTAACCGTAGCAAATATCATTTTCTTCTTTTCCGGGCGCGTTAACGCAAAAGAAGAGAAGCCGATGATTAAATATTATACTTCCATTGAAGTTAACCAGGGAGACACGCTGACATCTATCGCAAAAGATCACATTGTTGGCTATTCTTCCGTATCCGATTATATTGATGAAGTGAAATTTATGAATTCCTTAAAAGATGTTGACGATATTCGTGCCGGTCAGAAATTATATATTCCGTAT
>CADANR010000217.1 GCA_902789265.1 uncultured Lachnospiraceae bacterium
TTGAGAATTCATTTACGAACGGGGAAACGGTTATGACGAGAGCAGAATATTTATCGGAAGTTCGGGAGGATGCTGCAGAGGTCACAATGCTTATAATCGGTGTTATGGCAGCGGCAATCGGTCTTACGTTAATCGGAATTTCCGGAAATCAGGTAATCGGATTTGCAAGTCGGAAGAAGGAATATGCAATGCTTCATTCCTGTGCATGCGGAAAGAAAGACATCATAAAAATGATTCTGACGGAGAACGGTCTTCTTTTCGGAATATCCGTGCTTATTGCGGCAATCCTTTGCGTTCCCGTTTCAATGCTGGTACAGCATATCTTTATTTTATCCGATACCGGAATATATGTAGAACCGAGATATGAAACGATGATTATCAGTTTAATTATTCTTTGGATTGTAACAATGATTACGGCCCTGACTCCGATCAGGAGTTTGATAAAGATGAATACGGCCATGGAAATGAAGTACGAATAAGGGGGATTTAAATATGGAAACAGTATTAAAAGTAGATAACGTAAGTAAAACATTTGGTACAGGTGAGGCAATGAACCGGGTTTTGGATCATGTTTCGATTGAGATTCAAAGAGGTGAATTTGCATCGCTCATGGGAGCTTCCGGAAGCGGAAAATCCACCCTTTTATATCTTTGCGGCGGTTTGGATACAGACTATGAAGGCGATATTTATATCTGCGGACAGAAGATGACGGGAATGAAGGAATCGGAAATGTCGGCACTCAGGCTTTCAAAGATTGGTTTTATTTTCCAGTTCTATAACCTGATTCAGAATCTTACCGTTGAGGATAATATTCTTCTTCCCATCAAAATGGCAGGGAAAAATGTTCCGAATTATCAGGACAAACTGGAAGAAATTCTGGAAATAACCGGTCTTACGGAAAAAAGAAATCATAAACCTTCACAGCTCTCCGGCGGACAGCAGCAGAGAGTTTCCATTGCCAGAGCAGTATTGTCCGAGCCGGAAATCCTTCTTGCAGACGAACCTACCGGAAACCTGGACAGCAAATCCACAACGGAAATCATGGAACTTTTTAAGCGAATCAACGAGGAGAAAGGAATTACCTTTTTGCAGGTTACGCACTCCATGGAAACGGCTGAGTACGGCAGCAGAATCATTCGGCTGGACAGCGGAAAACTTGTCGGCTAAAGTGAGCTAAGGGATGGCGTTTGTGGCTCCAAAAGGAGAATATGATGAAAAAATTGTATGAAATATCAAAAAAATATCCGATTTTAGCAGGTATAGTCGGATTTTTGGTAATATATCTGTCATTTATGTATACACCGAGTACACCTGATCCAAACAGTTATGAATTAGCTGTATTAAAAATCATTCTTGCCATAGCATGTACAGGTTTTATAGCTCTTATTTCAGGAGACAAGATTCTTGTAAACAGCAGCAACAGGACCGGATATGGAATACTTATCGGAATTCCTCTTATTATGGTAAACGGTGCATTTTCATTAGTAGGATTAATTTTAGATTTAGTTGAAGCTGAACCCATAGCTCATGGCTGGTTTATTCAGGGTTTATTACTGGCATTCAGTTGTCTTTCATTGGGATTTTTTGAGGAAACATTGTTTCGAGCTCTGATTAATGATGCGATTCTGTATCAATTCCGAAATAAAAAAGGCGTATTTGTTGCAATTGCGATAATTTCATCATTTGTATTTGGAATTCTTCATGTTCTTGGATCGGATGTTCATAACTTTTTAACTTTTTTACAGGCTTTTCTTAAAACAATATCATGTGCTATGTCGGGTTTCCTGTTTTTGACTATTTATTGGAAAACGCATAATATTGTCGCTTGTGCGATTGTTCATGCATTATGTGATTTTATTCCGTCAGTATCAACTTTCCTGTTCTCAAAATATACAGAACTTGACAGTTATGTATTGGAGGGGGAAATGGACTATGGTGCTTTTAAAATGGATGCAGGTTTAACGCAATCAATAGGACAGATTATTCAAATTATACTTACAATAATAGCATTTCTTATAATGCTTAAGTTTATTAAGAAGATAGACTTTAAAAAGATACGCGAAGAATGGTAGTGGATTATGGACAATAAGGAA
>CADANR010000218.1 GCA_902789265.1 uncultured Lachnospiraceae bacterium
TACTTTTTACTTTCCGGACACATGGCCATCAGGCGTTTGTCAAACATTTTTTTCTCCCGTCTGTCCCTATTTGTTAGAAGCAACTAACAAATATTATATCACTTTGCGTTATAGCACTGCGATCCGGAATATTATTTTCACACCTACATTTTCCAGTTCTGTGATACGAGCTGCTGTTTGGTCATGCGACTGTAAATGCTGTCGTATCCCGATAAGAACTCGGGGCTTCCCTGTTCCGCCACTACACCGTCTTTTAATACTACGATTTTATCCGCATTGGCAATGGTTCTCATACGGTGTGCAATAATCAAAACGGTCTTATTCCGAATCAGTCTCGATAATGCTTCCTGAATTGCGGTTTCATTCTCCGCATCCAGTGAAGCCGTTGCCTCATCAAGCAGGATTACAGGTGCATCCTTTAAGAATGCTCTTGCAATAGAGATTCTCTGTCTCTCACCGCCGGATAATTCGCTTCCGTTTTCGCCGATATTCGTGTTGTATTTATCCGGTAACAATTCAACAAACTCTTCACAGTTTGCGAGTCTCGCCGCTTCCATAACCTCTTCGTCCGTTGCACCTTTTTTTCCGATTCGGATATTTTCCACCACGGAATTGTTAAAGAGCGTTACATCCTGAAATACAATGGAATAATTCGTAAGCAGTGTTTCCGGATCAATCCCCGAGATATCTGTACCACCCAAAGTAATGGTTCCGCTTCCTACATCCCAGAATCTGGCAGCAAGTCGTGAGATGGTTGTTTTTCCGCCGCCGGACGGACCGATTAATGCGGTTACCTCGCCCTGCTTAGCTGTAAAGCTGATATCCGTAAGAACATCCGTATCATCCGCATATTTAAATCCCACATGATCAAAAACAATATCATATCCGTCAACCTTTAATTCGTCCGAACCGGTCTGAATCTCATGGGATAATACTTCATCCAGTCTTTCGCACTGAATTCCGGTTGCAATGATTGCTGCAAAATTCTGCAAAGATATTTCCATCGGTGCATAAAGTCTCGAAACAATCATTAAGAACATAAAGAAAGTAAGCAGATCAATATCACCTTTCGCATAAAGAATACCGCCCATTACCGCGGTGGTTCCGATTCCGAGTTTTAAAACGATTGCTGCGGAGTTAACGTATACCGCCATTTTCAATTCGGTAAACAACGCGTATTTTTCAACCTTTTTAATCTTTCCATCCAGTTCTTCCATATAAGCTTCTTCTGCGTTGTTTGCGCGTAAATCACGGATGGATTCGAGACACTCCTGAATTCCGTCCGACATCTCAAGCTTAATGGCCTGATTTTTCCTCACCGCTCTTTTTTCCGCACCGGAACAGGTGATTACGATGATAAATGCTACGGGAATTACCCAGAAGCTTGCCAGCACCATTCTCCAGTCAAAGAAAATAAACATACTGATTCCCACAAGCGTTACGGATGCCAGAGCACCGATCAGCTCCGGAATCCAGTGGCTTGATGCCGTTTCAATCATGGCGCAGTCGCCCATAATATTTGTGGTAAGATCTGCAATGTTCTTTTTTCCGAAATAGGAAAGCGGCAGTTTCCGAAGTTTCTCGGCAATCGCCGTTCTTCTTACTCCGCTTTCACGATACGTGGTAAGAAAGGTCGCATTATACTGGATAAAATTCGTAACCGCAATCAGAAGAATAATCACTACGGATGCAATTACATAAAACGGAATTCTGTCCTTTGTCAGTTCATTATTCAAAAGGTCTTTGATTAACATATACAAAATACCTGCCGGCATCATCAGAACCATATTCGCAATCGCCACACAGATACATGCCTTAATCATATCCTTTGCACCCTGTCTTGAGAGCGCATATTTATGCCGTAATTTTTCTATCATTTTATGCACCTACCTTCCATTCAATTGATTTGGAATATTCATTAAACATACGCTTATATAAACCATTACAGTTCATAAGCTCATCATGTGTTCCACGCTCAATAATCTTTCCGTCTTCCAGTACCATGATACAATCCGCGTTGCGGACCGTGGAAAGCC
>CADANR010000219.1 GCA_902789265.1 uncultured Lachnospiraceae bacterium
AATTCACGGTCTTGCCCTTTCCGCATGGGCAATTGCCGGAATTACCGGAAACAATTTATCGGAGATTATTCTCTCCCACAGCAACCATAATTATAATCTGTTGATTATAACCGCAGGTGTGCTTTATGCAGTTGCCATGGTAATCTGCCTGTTGCTTGTAAAGAACAGGAATACAAAAGAAGCTTAAATAAAACCAAATTAGATGAATCACATGACCCGATAATATGATATACTAATGTGGGTCCGGATAAGAATTACAGTATTTAATATGATTCCCCGAATCATTATTGAATACTGTTTTTCAAAGTACGGATCATTTAAAGAATAAACGAACCATACTATTGTTCGCGAAAGAAATGTACTACAAGGAGAAAAGAAATGAAAAAAATGAGAAAAATCCTTGCACTTGCACTCGCAGGTGCCCTGACGCTCTCCCTCTCCGGATGTTATAAGAATTACGTTCTGGACGGTGACGGAATGGTGAATTCCGAGCCTGTTTCCGTTCCGGCTGCTTCTGAAATCACATCCGATGAAGGCTGGGAGAAACCTGTCGCAACAAGCGAACCCGAGGTGGAAACAAAAGTTGAACTTCCCTATGTACAAGTCGGCGATGCCGTAATGTATAACGATTTGGTACTCTTCCGTGAAGTTTCCGACAATGCAATCAGCGGAGACGCTCTTTTCGGAAAATTCAGTTTTAATTCCATATGCTACACGGCAGGAAATTTATCAACCTTTGATCCGAAGAATCCTTCCGCAGAACCGAAATTTGTTTGCGAAGATTCCGGTTTCGGAAACATGTATTTAGTCGGAGAAGATCTTTTATATTCTCAGTTTTGTTCGGAATATAAAGAAGACGAAAAAAACACAAACAGTGTTTACAAAAGAAATCTTTCCACCGGTGAATCTACCAAACTTGTAGATGGTACCATTGCAGGTTTTTCCCCGGACGGAAAATACTATGCCGTTGAAGACTACGCTGTAACCCCTTATCTGCAGCATTACTGGATTTACTCCGTAGACGGCGATAAAGAAGTTGCACATTACGTATATGACGGTACTACGTTCTTCCTTGGCATGGATAATGTAAGCGCATATATTTTAAAGGAAGTGGAAGGTAAAAACGAAGACAACACTCCTGTTTACCAGGTAATCCAGTTTGATTTCGACGGCTCCGAATACTGCCTCTGCGAATGCGATTTCCATTCCATCAGCGAATACTTCTATCCTGCTTACGATAACGTATTTACATCCACAGATGACGGAATTTCTTTCCAGGTTGACTTCTATGAAGGAACCGGTCACTTCTATTCAGGAAGTATTAAAGTTGACGTATCCAATGCACGTAAATATGATGAATCCGATACCCCGCTTTTTGATGCCGAAATGAATTTCTTCACTGAGGAAAATGATCCCGAAGCGGTACTTCCGCCTGCCATTGCGGAGCTTGGTGCGAATCAGTATCCTAATTATGAATCCGGAAGCGGCTTTGCAAAAGTACTTCAGTATTATACTTCTCTTCCTGTCGGCACCTTCTATACCATGGCGGAATGCGTTCGTTATCCGCTCGGAGACATCGGCTGGAGAGAGAATTATCAGTTCTCGAACATGAATTACTACTTCCTTCCGACGGATGCAGCCGAACCGGTTCTTCTTTACAGAATGTACGGAAAACTCGGTGAAAAAGGTACTCTGGAAGAATATGATTATTTTGAGATGCAGCCGAATTTAATGGTAATCTGCGGATTCTTAATCGATAAAAAAGGTGATTATGTCGGTGTATATTATGATCCGGTAAATATTGAAGGACCCGAAGGACCGATTGAAGAAAGCAAGACTTACTTTGTTGCAAAGTTTGCGGATGACTTCTACTATGAGCATCCCCAGAACGATGATATCTATGATTTTACCGTGGAAGGAATCGATGAATTAACGAAATATATAGAATCCTGGGAACCTGCAAGTGACAAGCCCGCGAAGGAAGCCGAATACGATTATGAAGGCAACCTTGTAAGCGGCGATCTCTGCTTCGATGAAAACGGAGACGTGTACTACGTAAGACCTGTAATCTTCGACTGATTCTGAATTTTAAAAATACGCCGGTTTGACTTGACCGGCGTATTTTTTGTACCTGGAATGTCGCCACGGGGACTAAAGATGTCAGCGAAGCTGACATTTTGCCCCCATGGCGACATTTTGCTGACAAATTTAAAAGGGCCACATTTCTGTGGCCCTCTGATTTACTCTCCCTTGTAATTTCGATTGGCTTCTTCGATGATCTCATACAGAGTTTCATATTTCACCAGCCCGCCGCTCATCAGCGTTGTGGAATCGGCGGTACCATCCTTGAACATCTCCATCATCATGTGAACTTCCGGATCCTCCGCTCCCTTGCCGGGGAAACGTTTCATGAATTCTGACATGGCAAAATCAAGGAGTTTTTTTGCAGTCTCGGAATATTCGGAAAGCTCCGCATAAGAACTGGTAATGGAGAATTTCTCTCCCTCTTCCTCCGGAATCACAAGCTCCGGTTTCGGAATGACTAAATCCTTCACACCTTCTACGTATACATTTTCGGAAAGCATGATTTCTTCCACACTTTCAGCAATTAATATGCCGTACTCTCCTTCCGGAATTACCCAGTCGTGTTTCTGTACATCATAAATCTGAAAGGCATCTAAACCAAGCTCAAAGCTTACTTCCTTACTCTCTTCCGGATTAATCGAAATCTTGGTAAAGCCGTGAAGCTCCACATCCGCTCTTTCGAATTCTCCCTTGCAGTTACGTACATAAAGCTGCGGAACAGCCTTTCCGGAACGGTTTCCGGTATTGGTCACGGTAAAAGTTACCACAAAACCGTCTTCTTTTTTTTCCACATGAAGATTATCATATTCAAATTCCGTATAGGATAAACCATATCCGAACGGGAATTGTACCGGAATTTTCTTGGTATTGTAATGACGATATCCGATGAACAATCCCTCGTTATAAGGAACATGTTTTTCACGGCTTCCGAAATTCGAATAGGCCGGTGTATCCTTCATGTATAATGGCCAGGTTTCCGCCAAGTGACCGCTCGGATTCTCAAGTCCGAGTAAAAGGGCAACCGCAGCTTCCGCAACCGCTTCGCCGCCTAAATACATATGAAGTACGGAATCAAACTGCTCCAGGCATTCCATCTCAAACGGTGCACCGCCGAAGGAAAGGAATACGATTTTCTTTCCGAGTTCCAT
>CADANR010000220.1 GCA_902789265.1 uncultured Lachnospiraceae bacterium
GAAGGAAAAAGAAGAGCAGAAGGCGAGAATTAACAAAATTCTGGAAGAGGTGGAACTTCCGAGGGAACTCCTGGAACGTTATCCGGCAGAACTTTCCGGTGGACAGAGGCAGCGTGTTATGATTGCAATGGCATTATTGCAGCAACCGACACTGCTTGTTGCGGATGAACCGGTTTCGGCGCTTGATGTGGCTATTCAGGAATCTATCCTTAAACTGTTAAAGAAATTAAGTGATGAACACAATATGGCGATTCTTTTTATTTCGCATGATTTACGGACTGTTTATACGCTGTGTGACAAGGTTCTGGTTATGCAGAAGGGCGTAATTGTGGAAGAGGCAGGCAAAGAAGAATTGTTTGTAAATCCCAAAGAAGAATATACAAAACTGTTATTAAGAAGTGCGTTAGAGTAAGGCAATACTATACTTTTATGCGTGTAAAGTGCGTTAGAGTAAGGCAATACTATACTTTTATGCGTGTAATCAGCTATAATAGAAATTACGTTTTAAAACGCAGTAATAAAGAAAACGGTAGATTTATCTATGGCAATTTTTTCCTGGATGTATCCGGATGAATATCTGGACTCCGCATACTTAATTGATTACAGACAACTTTACGAGGACGGCTATCGGGGCGTCATTTTTGACATTGACAATACACTGGTTCCGCAGGGGGCCCCGTCGGATGAACGAAGCAGAGAATTGATTTATGCCCTGAAAGATATCGGCTACAAGGTGATGCTTCTATCCAACAACAGAAAGACGAGAGTGGATCTCTTTACGGAGAAGGTGGAAGTGGACAGCATTCCGGTTGCGAAGAAGCCGCTGACAACGAACTATAAAAAGGCGATGGAGCAGATGGGAACGAATAAGGAGAATACTTTCTTTGTCGGGGATCAGCTGTTTACAGATGTCTGGGGAGCGAAGCTTACCGGGATAAAGTCAATCCTTGTGAAACCGATAGATGCGAAAGAGGAGATTCAGATTGTAGTAAAGAGAAAACTGGAAAAATTGTGGCTTTCGAGATACGACAGGAAGCGGGGGTAAGCGGAATTGAGATTAATTGGGAATAGATTAATAAGAAATACAATAAATGGATAAAGGCTTACCGAAAGAAAAAATTGAATGATTAAAAGACACATTCACAGCGGTTTGCATGTTATAATACGATTGTTGTAAAAAACAAAATATAAAAAGCATTATAAGTAAAAGGAGAATTTCATTCATGAAAACAAAAGCAAAATCACTAGCATTAATCACTTTGACATTACTGATTCTGGCAATCAGTGTGACGGCTTGCGGCAGTAAAGCCGGCAATACAGCAGCCGGAACTGAAGAAACCGAAGGTGTTAAGGTTACTAAGGAGGATTTGTACGGTACCTGGCGCGGAATCGGAACCGAATCCGGAACAACGCTTTCATTTTCCAAAGACGGTAATTGCAGAGATCAAAACGGAGACCTTGTTGTTGCCGGCCCTTATTCGGTAAATGAAGATGCACAGACTTTAACTGTTACTGATACAGAAATCGGAATGAGTTTTACATATAGTATGTCAATGTCAGAAAACGGTCAGCTGACGATACAGGTAAACGGCGGCAGACCGAGAAATTTTGCTAAGCAGCAGTAATTGTATGCATTTTACGAGTATTATATGAGAAATTGAATCTTTCAAGAAATTGACAAGCCTCCTTTGAAAGTATATACTTAAGTATATACAAACAAGAAAAGGAGGCTTTTCTTATGGACAGTGCAAAAATCTTTACAAATGGCGGATCACAGGCAGTTCGTCTTCCAAAGAACTGCCGTTTTGAAGAATCAGAATTATATGTGAATAAAATCGGAAAAATGGTTATTCTGACCCCGAAGGATGACTCCTGGGAATCTTTGGTGAACAGTTTAAAATTGTTTACGGAAGATTTCTTAACAGAGGATATTGAGGATCTCCCCTTGCAGGACGGGGGTGAGTAATCGATGAAATATATGCTGGATACGAATATTATCGCATATATCCGGAACAGTAAACCGGAGAGAGTATTGGAACATTTTAAGAACTATTTTGCCGGAGATTTATGTATTTCAGCAATAACGCTGGCGGAACTCGAATACGGCATCTGTAACAG